>JAHZJZ010000102.1 GCA_022600655.1 Campylobacterota bacterium
ACTCAATTTAAAATAAAGTGAGATTTCAATGCTACTAACGCACAACTATACCAATCTTTTCATTATCGCATTTGAAATCATCATGATTATAATATCATCTATACTTCTTTATCACATAAGTATAGACCATGAATCTACCAATATTTTACTTGATGGATTTATTGTTTTTTTAGTTTTATTTATCTTTTCAAATCTATTTTTTATATACTATCTTCATAAAAAAGATAAAGAACTTACGATTAAACAACTTTTATCAGAAAAAAAACTCTCTGAAGAGAACCATCGAAGTAATGCTATCTTTAACCTACAAAAAGCAATGATTATCGTAAGAGATGGCATAGAGATGACCAAGGCAAACGATGCTTTTTTTAAAACCTTAAATTTTACAACACTCGAAGAGTTTGCATCTAAACATGTTTGTATCTCTGAACTTTTTATCTCAAAAGAGAAACATATACCTCACCTTCAACAGATGATAGGTGAACTAACATGGCTAGAGTATGTTGAACAAAATCCTGATATAGTGCATGAAGTTTACATGTTAGACAAACATAATAGAGAGCATATTTTTGTAGTTGAGATACATGAAAATGTCTATAGTAACAGAACCATGGTCGTATTTACTGACATTACAGAGATTAAACATCAGTATGAAACCTTTCATAGACTTTTTGAAACCTCACCTGATGGGCTTCTAATTATGAAGAACCGTAGGTATATAGATGCCAATGATACCTTAGTTAAGTTATTAAAATATAATAACAAAGAGGAGATTTTAGCCTTAAACCCTTTAGCTCTAATGCCACCGTTTAAAAAAGGGGGAGTAAACTCTAAAAAAGCCTACAAGGCGATGATGAAACAGTGCCAAGAGGAAGGTTTTAGCAGCATTCAAGGTATTCATATCAAAACTACAGGTGAAGAGTTCTGGTGTGACATAGCCATGACAAGAATTAAAATCCATAATGAAGATGCCATTCATATACGATGGAGAGATATCGATGAGTATAAAAAACTTCAATTCTCGTTAGAAGAAGAGGTACAACAACAAGCAAAAGCATTAATTTCACGTTCACGTTTAGCTGGAATTGGTGAGATGATGGAAAACATAACCCATCAATGGAAACAACCTTTAAGTATTATTTTAAACCTTGTTACCCTTATGAAACTAGAAAACAGAGAAGATAAAAACCTACTCATGATTGAAGAGCAGACAAAATATTTAAATCAAACCATTGATGACTTTCGCTTCTTTTCAAACTCTTCAAAAGAAGAAACAAGCTATTTCGATTTAAAAGAGTCAATTACTAATGTTTTTAAAATTTTTAAATTTCAAGCTCTTACCCATAATATAACCTTAGATTTAAATATTCAGAAAACAGCTTATATCAAAGGTGATATTGGACAGTTTAACCAAGCCATATTGGTTATTTTATCTAATGCAAAAGATGCAATTCTTGAACATACAAGTACGAAGCGATGGATTCATATTTATACATCAGAGTCTAATAATCATATAATGTTAACCATTTCAGACAATGGAGGGGGTATACCTTTAGATATTATCGATAAAATATTTGAACCCTACTTTACCACCAAGTTTAAAGACAAAGGAACTGGTATAGGTTTGAGCATGACCTACAACATAATTGAAAAATATAATGGTCATATAAAGGTTAACAATACTAAAATGGGAGCGAAACTCATCATTACACTTCCAAAATATCAAATAAAGGATAACGATGAAAACCAAACGAATACTAACCGTTGATGACTATCCCCTAGCAGCCTATACGGTTAAAAAAACTGTTGAAGCCTTTTCAAAATATCCATGTAATATCTCAGAGTTTGAAGACCCTGTTGCCTTACTGGTTACTTTTCAAGAAGAGTTTGAAAACGTTGATTTAATCATTACCGATTTTGAAATGCCAAATCTTCACGGAAGTGCCCTCATTAAAAAACTACGAGAGATAAAACCTGATATTAAAATCATCGTTATCTCAGCATGGCTTGATAGTGTCTCCAAAGAAAATGATGAACTGATTGAACAGAAAATCAGAAAATTAAACCCCAATTATATTCTAAGTAAACCTTTTCCTGATGCTTGGGTAGAGAAGGTTGATATGTTGTTGAGTGAGAGTGATTAATCAAATACTACTATAAAAATAAAAGTATACTTTAGATATATTAGTAGATAATCACTATAGGGGGACTTAACTCATGAAAAATAGTGTTGTCTATATTAAAAGTGCAATAAACCATAGTTTTGGTAGTGGCTTTGTTATACATCAAGATGAAGAAGGGTGTTTTATTTTAACCTGCCAACATGTTGTAGATGAAGTAGGTACGCCTTTAGTTGAAAACCAAACTGTAGAAGTTATAGCTACAAGCAGTAACACTATAGATATGGCTGTACTCTATGTAAATGAACTTAAACTAGAACCCCTTCCTCTGCAGATTGATAATTGTAATAGTGCTGATGTAGAGGTAATTGGATTTAGCCAGTTTACCAAATCTTTAAATCAAAAAGAGTATATCCATGCTACGCTTTTTGAAAACCCCATAGAACTCCTCTCAAAAGATAGTGGTTTCTCTTATAATGCACGAAAAATTAAAGCCAAAGAGGGGGTTTGATTTTGAACGGGGGAATAGTGGTTCTCCTGTCATCTGCAAAAGTAGTGGCAAAGTCATTGCCATGCTTAGTAATAAAGAGGGAAGCAATGTTGGTTATGCTATTGAGATTTCAAACCTTACAGAGGTATGGAGTGGACTCCCCTCTAATCTTTTAAAAAAACAAATCCCCATCAACTATCTATCAAAACTAATAGAGATAGTTAAAGTCAAAAAAGGTATTGTAGTTGCTCTACTTACCTTAATAGCTATATATTTACTCTCTCCTTATGTACTAACCATAAAAAAACTTCACTCCATTGAGGAAGAGATTATTAGACTGCATGGTGAATCAAATCAAACTATTCAAGACAAAGCTCCTAAATATGCTGAAGAGTTAACTGTAAAAATAAAAGACAAATACCTTTTTTCCATAGCGTATAAAATTGCAAAATATCAAGATATCTTAAACTCTTATACTCTAGCAGCCTCTGTTGAGACAGATAAAAAACAACAAATCTTACTAAGCCAAAAAGCCATAGATGCATGGGAGATAACCACAAAATTTATACAACAAGCAAAAAGTGAAAACAACCGTTGGGTTTTAGAGGAAAATGTAGAGGAAGATAGCAATTTAATGGTAGCCACAGCAATGGCAATAGAGGCAAAAGCCTCTGGAGATATAGAAAAAACCAGAAATAAATTTTTAGAACTGAATATTGAACATTGGTATAACAGGTACATTAAACGCAATGAGAAAGAGAGGGAACCCAATATAGAATGGTTCTTAAAGAACCACTCTAATCAAAAAGAGATGCAATAATTTCCCAAAAGTCTCTTGGCTTATATGTAGGTTTAGTTACACCAACCAATTGATTATGTATGGTAATTCCATATGCCTCGTCAAATGCTACCATCGCATACTCTTTGGAAACTAAAGCATACCCCTCTTCGCCCCACTCATCTCCCCAACTGTTACGAACAATAAAATTATCTCCATCATACCCTACAATTATAACTGCATGATTACCCTGTTCACTTTCACTATCAAACTTTAATAATATACCAGTATCGTAATCTATCCAATTTTGGTCTACCTTAACACGTACCAATACTGGACCTTGTTCTGCAATCCAAGCTTTCCAAATTTTAACCTGATAATCTCTCTTATACTTCTCAATAGCTATAAGGTTGAAATAGTTTGTAATCTTATAGTTTGAAGCAAGAGCATAAAACTCTTTAGCTGTACCAGAATACATACAGCTATTATTTTCATCTAAATCCTGATGCTTCATCGGTAAAATATCATCAGGCACTGCACCATACTTTCGAGATATATCCAATCCAGCCTTTAAAGTACTACCTTCTTTTTCAATAAAGCTGGTTGCACGTAGTGTAGAGCTATCTAACTCTTTAGCTGCCATCCAATTAAATCGTGTAGAGAGCATATGCTCTTCACTCAGACCTCTCTCAGTTACCAAATGCCAATAGACCATATCGGTAATGGCATAACCGATACAAGAGTAACTCTCTGCTTGATTATGGACTACCCAGTTACCAATACTATCACGCAAATCTTTTTTTGCTGGAAGTTCTCCCGTCTTATTCAAATAGCCTACTCTGTATGCCTCAGCTACACTCCAATCCTTCTTATCATCATTTGAATTTCTAATTTCAATACCAACTCTATGTACATACTGAACTCTTTCTTCTATATCATTCTGAACACTTAAGTCACTGCTTTGTTGTTCTATTGATTCTTTCTTCATTGTAGATTCCCCCTTATCTATTAAGTTTCTTTTACTGCTATCTCATTATCCATAAATACTAAACGGCTTCTGCGTATCAAACGCTACGTTCTCTTTTCCTATAGTAAATAGATTTGGTGTTTGAAAGACTCTACTGGCTTGAGCTTTCGTAACCACTCTCTCTTTTACCTGCTCAAAAAACTCTTCGGTTGTGCCTACAAATTGTCCAGCACTCCATACCTCTTTTAACTCTACAGTTAAAAGGCTATTGTCATCATTTGGCAAGATATATGAAGACTCAACATCTTGACACCCTGCTATGAGTTTTACCGTTGCTTTCAACTCTTTATCGTTTGAGGTAGCTGCCTCTTTTCTAACCGCGTCATAAAATGCTTTATGCTCTACGTAGAGTTCTTGAGCTTTACGGTGTGGTAGAAACTTTGCGACTACCATCTCATCTATATTTTGACCTGGAGCCACTTTTGCAATGGTTCCACTATGACAACTATCAGAAACCAAGAAGATGCGAACATCTTCATCAAAAAGTTTCCAAAGGGCATGAAGTTCATCATCTAAAAGCATTCCATTATAGAGACACCAAGCCTCATCTCGTGCTTCACCTTCATCCTCTTCATCACCATTTTCATCTTCTATATAAGTACCATGTCCAGAGTAGCTTATAAAGAGCATATCTCCAGCCACCAAACTCTCACTGGCTGCACTAATCGCCTCTTTAACAGCCTCTCTGGTTGCCTCTTCATTTTGAAGTAGCTCTGTTGACTCAAAGTTTTGTGATACTGCGATATCTTGCATATCTAGCATATCTTGAGCACACGTTCTTAATCTCCCATCGTCTCCATTATAATACTCAGGGTCGATGTATTCCATTCCAATATGTATTGATATACCTTTACTCATGATTTTCCCCTTTTGTGAAGTAATATAGCCTAAATATAATAAGCTTAATTCTATGATATTCCTATCTGACTTAAATCAAAATAAGAGAACATAATTTTATAAAAAAAAATAAAATATATTAGGTTTTTTAGTAAGTTTTAGCTTTTATCTCATACAGATAGAAACATTTTTGAATAGCTTCATTAAAGTGTGTTATAATTGAGAATTTCTACTATAAAGGAGATTCCATGTCATTTTTCAGTGCCAGTAAAACCCAAACCAAAATCTTTGTTAACCAACTTGAAGAGATAAAAAGTAAAAGCTTAGGAGAACAGAAACAGACAGGAAGAAAGGGGTTAAACCCCATAAGTATGGCTACAGAAGCATTGATTGAGATTGCTCCTGATTTGATTGATGAGGGACTTAAACAGTTGTCTTCTACCATTAAAGCTTTCTCTGAAGACTATACCTCTGAGACATTTCTTCATAAAAATATAGATGGTGACAGTAAGGAGAGTATTTTTATACCTAAGTATATTACTATTATTCGTGCTGATTTCACCTCTGACAATATGCTTTGTCATGATGGATTTACCATGCCAAATGAACAGTGTGATAAAATAGAAAGCCCAGAACTACGAATAGATTTAGAGATAAAACTTTCTGATGACCATCAAGCATTTTACTTTCAACCACTCAACTACTTCTATGTAGGAAAAGATACAAAAAACAAAAAAATAGATGAAATAAACCTCTCCTTTGGCTTTATCTCTGCCACTGAAAATATAAGTAATGTCAAAGATGTGGAGTTAAAACAGATTATAAACTTCAATGATTTAGAAAACAGTCACAAGTATAGTTTTAAAGAAGATAAACACTACGACACCACTTACCAATCACCATGGATTAGCTCAGAAAGCTCTAAAAAAGGACCTTACACCATGCTCTTCAAAATCGAAGAGAGACGACAGAGTAGTGAGTTTAGAAAAAACCTTCATAAAATTTATGACAAACATGAAGATACACTACGAAAACGTATCAACAAAGATATAAAAGTACAGTTAGATAAACTTCCTAAGACGAATAATACCAACGAATCAAGCCAGTCCAGTTAGGGTACTTTTTTGAGAAGTCTAACTTCTCAATCTCTAAAGCCTTAGCATTATGAAGTTTTAATAGTCTACTTTAAACTATTTCGTTTTTAAATCATACTCCTTCAGAGCATTCAAAAACTCCTCCTTATTAAGTTTAAACTTCTCAATTACAGCATCAACTGACAGGTTAAACTCTTTGATAAACTCGATAGCCATTTCAAGCTTTCCCTTTTCAACTCCTTGTTCAATCCCCCTCTCAACTCCAATTTTATAAAACGGTGTTTTTTCTATATCTACAGTTAACATTTCGACTCCTTTTTCAACTTCTTTCTCTAAACCTCTGTTGGTTGAATAGACATTGACCATTTTGAGGTAGTTTCTGTACTCTTTTTCACTGTTTAACTCTCGCAATCTTCTTAAGATGGTGTTGACAACCATCTGACTATCTCTCTTTTCAAAATCACACAACATTGCTAAAACCAGTGCCGAGGGGTCATCACTCTGGAGAAATGACTCACACGGTAAGTCTCTCATGTCTATTATAGCATACTTGTAATCCAAGTTATCCATCTGTATGGTGCTTTTCATATTGCACTTTGCTTTTCCAATATAGAGCATATACTGCTTAATGGTTCTGAACTCATGTTGAAATAAGATATCTGACAAATACCGATGCATTCGTAGATGCATTTTTGTATCATTGTCGTTTTGCACTTCGATATGGACAACCTCATCCCCATTTTTAAAAAGCAAATCACTGTCGCGTGACTCTATGCGTGTATGGTTTTGGTTAATAAGCTCCATGTTATCTTTAATTTCAATATGCAAAATATGTTTGGAAATATCTTGTGCAATGTGTTTGAGTATCTCTTTGCTAATAACATCTTTTTGACCCATTATTTTTCCTTTTTTCATGGTCTGATGTTATTATAATAGATTTAGTGAAAAAATGTTAAAAATATGTCAAATTGTCATTTTTTTAGGGACTGTCATCACTTCTTCAAACTCTGTGGCATTTTTAATCTTCCCAACTTCTCATATATCTCAAAAGTCTCTAGGGCAAACCCTTTCTAGGGAATAAAACTTCTCTACAACTCAAACAACCCAATCTCATTAAATCCAATAAAATCTTTTCTATTAAAAGTAGCAATAAGCTCTATTCTATTCTCTATCATAGTAGCAACAATATTCGTATCATGGACTTTCTGTTTCACTATCTCATATTTTTTACAAAGTCTCTTAAGCTCTTCCGTATAACTCTCTTCCAACACAACAAAACTGTTCTCAAACTCATTAATTTTTAAAATAGCCTCATCTACACTTAATGGTTTATCAAAAAATTTAGAATTGGTTGAAATGGCATAAAACTCTCGTATAATTTGAGAAGAGATAAATATCTGATAAGAGTTTTCAACCAAATAAGCAAAAAGTCTCTTGGTTGCTAAATGCTTATCTTCATCAAATTTTTTAAAGTTGTGATGTATTAAGATATTGGTATCTAAAAATATTTTAGAATGCATCACGGTAAGCATCCTCCCTACTAAAATCAGAAAGTTTCTCACCTCTGTCAAAAATTGTTAGATTAAGCTCTTTTTTTGAACTGTTTTCAAGTATCTCTCTTAAACTCTCTTTACTCATGCTACTCTTTGTCATATCATGGATATACTGCTCTATCAGTCTATACTTTTCATAGTCCATGACTACCACAAATGGGGTATCTCTTTTCGTTACAAGTAGGTCACCTCTGAGTGCATCTTGAAGCCTCATACTATTTTGCTTTAAATCACTTGATGTTACGGTTTGCATATTTTATCCTAATTGTCTATTTTGTCCATTATAGATATAATAGACTTATATTTTAATTAAAACAACTGCTTTTTATTTAATTCGACTACGCTTAAACTCCTCCACCTCACGCAACAACACCTTCTCAAAATCCCTCGTACCCTCTTTGACCTTATCCACAAATAGAGGCACTCTATATCGGTACTTCCCATCAACTTTAACAATCACAAACGACAGCTCCAACCTAAAGAGCGATTCCTCTATCTCTCGACTATCGACATCTAAACCAAACTTATCAAATACATCATACAGCTCCTCTTGATAGAAGCTCTCTTTGGTAATGGTCGCGTAAACAATGACTCTGTCAAGCTTCTCTTTTGGCATAGAGATATACTCTACAAAACCACCACTGAGTACACTCTCTAACTCCTCTTGTGTGATGCGTTTCTCTTTTAGTGTCGATACCAATCTATCACATACAACCGAGACAAGGTTACTCCTTCGTCCTGTTTTATGGATGATATTCTCTATAATCTTTGGTGACTCATAACTTATTCCCATACTCTTCATTGGTTTTGTTATCAGCTCTCTACAAGCTTCCTCTTCTAATCCTCCAAGGGTAATGATGTTTCCAAAGTTTCGCAGTGGTGATTTATCTTTCAATGTCTCTTTGTAGAGTTCCCAATACCCTGCAAGGATAAAGTAGGCTTTGTCTCCTTGTGCAAGAGAGCGAAAGATGGAAGTGAACTTTTCACTATTTTCAGAAAGTTTCAAAAACTTATCTACCTCATCTATCAGAAATATTACTGTTTTCTCACTCCTGTAGATAGCTTCTTGAACAGAGTCCATATCTCTACTAACCCCTAATGCTTTTGAGAGATGATAGACCAAATCGCTCTCTTCATCAAGTGTAATATAGTAAGAGAGCATCTCTCTGTCTTTGTATTCTCGGTCAAGTGCTTTAAGTAATGAACTTTTACCCAACTGTCTTGCCCCAACGACAATGTAATTATGTGGATTACTATTGATAATATTGGAGATTATCTCTACCCTACCAAAGAACATATTCTCTTTTTTAACATCACCAGCTATTTGATAGGGGGAGATGTCTTTAAGGTTCAAAGTATTAGAAAACAATGTTACCAACTCTTCGTTTACCGATTGACTAAAAAACATCTTTGAGAGTTCTTCATAGTTTGGGGCAACAACTAAGTTTTTTTTATTTTTAGCCATCTCAGCCAAAGAGTTTTGCATCTCCCTGTCATTTGAGATGGCTAAAACTTTGTGCTTAGAATTTTTGAGTTTTTCAATGTTAGCAGAACCATCAAGTTTAATATTTTCAATATTCAAGGCAAAATCTAATGCTAAACCAATGTTGTTCCCCTCCAGCTTTAATTGAGTAATCTCTATGAACACTTTACTTAAATCATCTTTAGCCTGAGTAAAAGCAATAATCTTCTCTAACTTTGAAGAAGAGAGCCGATTAACTTTAAGCACATCGTCCAGTCTGGCTATTTTTTTAAGTAAGCCTATTGTCTCGTCTAACTCATCTAACGAAAGTGTTGACAGTAGGTTTCCACCTCTCTCTAACTTCACCAACAATGGATGACGATATCTACGATAGTAATAAACAGCTAGTAATAACCCCACAATCAAAACCACTAAAACAGTATAATGAAAATACATCTCTTCAACCGTAATTTCAGAATGTAAATACCACTCGTAAAATGGTTTAGAAATGCTCACATTAACTTCGCTAGGTTTTGTGGCTAATACAAAAGATTTTTGAATGCTAACACTTGCATTCAGCTCCTCTATGGTTTGTGTATCTTTACCTATTTTAATGTCTAAATCTTTAATCGCTTCATTACCACTATTGATGACTTCAACCAAAAGAGATTTATCTTCACTATTATATTTTGCCTCTTTTATCTCTAGCTTTGGCGTTTTGAAATTTACTTTTATAGTTTTGGTTATGTAGTCACCATTGGCTGTCATAAATTTTAGTTCAACATCTCTACTAAACGGTTCTAAATTTTTGTTTGGCAAAGCACTGGAAAGTTTAATCTTTAAGGTTTTAGTCTCTTTTGGGTCTAGTCTCATTATCTGATTCGTATAAACCAATATATTGTCATCTTCACTATAACACTCAATCCAATAGGAGGGTTTATCAGCTAAATTGGTGATATTTTCCTCTATAGTAGTGGTCTTTTGGGAATATAGTTCAACTTGTTTAGGTGTAGTAATCTCTAATTTATCTTTGAGTGTATTATCACTAGGAGTCAAAGGTTTATCACCTAACATAACTAAAGTCCCATCATCAACTCTCTTAAACTCCTTAGATAGTTTATCAAACCAAGCCCAGTTAGAGCCAATGATATAAATATCTGCTATAAGTTCAAACTCTTTTTTTTCAATATCCCAAAGCTTAACCCTATTGTCTTTTGAGCCTGATAAAACCCTTGTTCCATCAGGTGAAAAGACAACAGAAGTAATATAGTTATCATTCCCCTCAAAAGTACGATGTAACTTTTTTGTTTCCACATCCCAAAGCGTAATATTACTATCCCATGACCCTGATAGAAACATTGTCCCATTAGGAGAAAATGCTACAGAAGTAACAGCACGACTATGTCCCTCAAATGTATGAAGTAATTCTTTTGTTTCTAAATCCCAAAATTTAATCCTAGCATCCTTGGAGCCTGATAAAAATCTTTTCCCATCAGGAGAAAATACTACAGAAGTAATTGAATTCTTATGTCCATAAAATGTATAAAGTAACTCTCTTGTTTCCAAATCCCAAAATTTAATCCTAGCATCTTCAGAGCCTGATAAAAATCTTTTACCATCAGGAGAAAATACTACAGAAGTAATAGGCTTATTATTCCCTTCAAAGGTATAAAGTAACTCTTTTGTTTCGACATTCCACAGTTTAATCTTAGTATCCTCGGAACCTGATAAAAATCTTTTACCATCAGGAGAAAAAGCTATCGAGGTAGTAGCATAATCATGTCCTTCAAAAGTATGTAAAAGTACTTTGTTTTCAATATCCCAAAGCATAATACTTTCATCCTTTGAAGTCGACAACATTAGTTTATTATCAGGAGAAAAGGCAACAGAAGTAACAGAATCATTATGCCCCTCAAAGCTATAAAGAAGCTCTCTTTTTTCAACATCCCAAAGCTTCACACGATTATCTGATGAACCTAATAAAATCCTTTTACCATCAGGAGAAAAAGCAATAGAAGTAACAGAATTATTATACCCATTAAGGGTACAAAGTAGCTCCCTTTTTTGCACATCCCAAAGCTTCACACTATTATCTGATGAACCTGATAAAATTCTTTTACCATCAGGGGAAAAGGCGACAGAGTAAACATAATCACTATACTCCTTAAAGCTATAAAGTAACTCTCTCTTTTCCACATTCCAAAGCTTCACACTCTTATCCCCTGAGCCTGATAGAATCGTTTTACCATCAAAGGAAAAGGCGACAGAGTAAACATAACTACCATGCCCCTCAAAGGTATGGATTAGTGCTCTTTTTTGCACATCCCAAAACTTCACACTCTTATCCCATGAGCCTGATAAAATTGTTTTGCCATCAGGGGAAAAGGCGACAGAAGTAACATCACTACTATGCCCCTCAAAGGTATGGATTAGTGCTCTTTTTTGCACATCCCAAAGCTTCACACTATTATCACTTGAGCCTGATAGAATCGTCTTGCCATCAGGGGGAAAAGCGACAGAGGTAACAGAGTTACTATGCCCCTCAAAGCTATGGAGTAGCACTTTTTTTTCCACATCCCACAGCTTCACACTATTATCCAATGAGCCTGAGAGAATCGTTTTGCCATCAGGAGAAAAGGCAACAGAAGAGACAGTACTACCATGCCCTTCAAAGGTATACAGGAGTTCTTTTTTCTGTACATCCCAAAGCTTAATGCTATTATCAGATGAACCTGAAATAATTGTTTTACCATCAGGAGAAAAGGCTACAGAAATCACAATCTGACTATGCCCTTCAAAGGTATGCAGCAGTTCTTTTTTTTGTACATCCCAAAGCTTAATGCTACGATCATGTGAGCCTGAAATAATTGTTTTGCCATCAGGAGAAAAAGCTACAGAGCGAACAACATTATTGTGTCCACTTCCAATAGTAAACTTTTCAATCTCCTCAAAGCTCTCACCTCCTTCTACAAGAAGAGGCTGAGCCACAGATGCAAAGAGAAATGTATTAAAAAGAAGAAATAAAAGAAGAATACTTTCTAACTTTTTTCTCATACTTACACCTCTTTCATTAACGCTTTAAACAAATTTTGAGTTTTTTTATCTCTCCAAACTAATTTGTCATTACGCTGTTTTGTAACAATATTACACCAAAATAGCTTCATCTTAAGCTCATCTTCCAAGTCAAAATAGCCTATATTATCACTCTCTAAATAATCTTTGAGCCACTCATATTCAGCTGAACTCAACGCTCGAATAAGTGCCAATAGATTGGTGATCTCTAGTCCAGCATTATTAGGGAAAACCTCTTTGATAGAGTTATTGAGTGGTGACAAAGTACTATCAGTGCGATAGACCATCTTGGCTAACTTCTCTTGCCCTATCAGAATAGCATGAAAATTTGGGTAGTTGTTTTTTAGATTGCGTATCACTGTACTCAACTCCAAGGCTCTCTCCTCCCCATTGCGTTCAAAGTTGTCGATATAGAGCAGTAGTTTATGCTTTTGGGCTATCGCCCCATCGCCTCTTCAAACTCGGTGGCATTTTTAATCTCAGCACCGATTAACTTTCCAAGCTTCTCATAATATTTTGTTTTGCTTGTATCAGGTGTCACAAAATGGTAAAAATGCTCTTTGAAAAGTTTAGCAGATTTTGACTGTATAGTCGCTACTTGTGGTGCTATATGTGTATGCTTTTGATGGAGCAGTACAAATATCTCATTGGAAAGATTGTTAAAGATACGCTCTATAAACGCATCATCACCCTTTTCAACCATAAACTCTCTAAATGCCCTATAGACAATATCCTTTCTATTTTCAGGCTTTACAATGGAAGTGTGTGTTCTCTCTAACTCATAGACATTTTTGTAGTGTGCCTGAGCTGATGCTTTGTCAACAACCACACCATCTTGACAGCTCATACATTTTACCTCTAGCCTATCTTCTATGGTTTTAAACTCATGGGCATTGGTCAGAGCATCTAAAAAATCACTCGATTTATCAAGCTGAAGCACTTGTGTATGTTTATAAACAGAAGATATTTTAGCCAAATGAGAACCTCTGTGTGGCACATCATAGAGCAGAAGCTTTTTTATTTTTATAGGTTTCTCATGATTTAGCTCATCTACAAGATACTTCAGTGCTACCAATCCACCCATGCTATGAACTACTAAGTAGATATCTTCATACCCACTATACTCATGGTCAATATCAGAGCGAAGAAGCCGTGCAACATCTTGAATCTTTGGTTTATCTTTGAAGACAAGAGACAACAACTTCCCTCCCCAACCAAGGTGTGGAAGTATCCCTTTGGCAATAAGCAGAGCTGTATTGTACTCATAAAACTCTACTTTGTAACTGCTATCAAAGCTTGTATCCTCTTGGATAATAGTCTCAAAGTTACCCCAAGTCTCTTTGTCTCCTCCAAGTCCGTGTATAAAAAGTATTAGTTTGCTCATGTTTTGTAATTCCCCCCTTTTTTATTCCCTGTAAAAAAGTTATTAATGACGATAGCTATATTTTGGTTAAGAATAACTGATATAGTTTTAAACTAAATAGTACCAACCAATCAACTCCATCCAGTTAGGATACTCTTGTAAAAAGTCTAACTTCTTATACATCTAAAATTTTCTCATAAGTTGTTAAGACTAATACAAAAATCCAAATAACCAGAGAGGTATCTTATTACCAAATCCAGTCTCTATATCATCAGCTACTACAAAAGAGTTAGGAATGTCTTTAATCTGTTTAAAGCTTTTATTTTTGCCACCAATTTCAAAGAGATAACGCTCATCCACTAAAAAATCTCCTTTTACAGGTATTGATAAGGAGTGTAACATCTGCAATTGATTGGCAAAAAACACCTCTCTAATAGTTCCTATTTTAGAATTTTTACAATAGGCATAATTGAGATTTGGATTGTTCAAGTAGATTTTATCTGGCTTTAGAAAGATGTTATCTCCTTTACTTTTGGAGCGTAAGATATTAAATATCTTGCCACGGTGAAGATAGTTCATATAGAGATATAGGGTATCTCTATCAGTTCCGACCTTTGCACTTAGCTCTTTAATATTTAATTGGAAGGGATCTGAACTACAAATTAAAGTCACCAACTTTTTGAGATTGATAATACTTTCATATTTAATAGAAAAAACAGAAGGGATATCTGTTTCAATAACAGTATTGATAGTCTCTTTAAGTTTAATACTATAACTACTGGCTTCTTGAAAATAGAAAGGATAAAATCCATACTCTAAATACTCTTTCCAATACTCCAAAGGTTTGAACTCTTTTTTTAATTGATAAGTGATATCCAAATGATTCGTTAGTATCTCCTCTAACGAATAATGCTCTAACTGAAGTCCTAATCTTATTTCTAAAAATTCTCGATAAGATAGTCCATTCATATGATAAAGCATAGCTCTTCGACTGAGATCAGCTTTAACGTGTTCAAGTTCAATAGCAGAGGATCCAGAAAAAATTACTTTAAGATCTAACATATCATATATCTGTTTTAACTCACGCTCAAAGTCTCGATATTTATGTATCTCATCAATGGCTAAAACTTGACCTCCAAAAGCAGAAAACTCTTTAGCAATCTCTAACAAGGAACTATCTAATACTTCAAAACTATCAGCAGAGATATAAAGCTTTTTATGCAATGGAATATCTAAACTCTCTAAATATTGCAATATGTAGGTGGTTTTTCCTACACCTCTAGCTCCAATAACACCAATAAGCTTTTCATTGTGATTGATAACATCCCAAATATAACGTTGGTAAGAAACTTTTTGGTTTTCAAGATATTGTATAAAGTTTTTATGGAGTTGCTCTATCATAGGGTTATCCTCTAATATTTTATCTATTATAGCATTAATTAGGTTATAACCTATAAAAAATATATAATAATTTAGGTTATAACCTAATTATAAATAGTCTAAGAGAGATAATACCAACGAATCAACCCCACCCAACTAGGGTACTCTTGTGAAAAATCTAACTTCTCATACATCTCAAAGGTCTCTTTAAAAGGTACTTTTTTGGTAGGGAAATAGATAGAGATACCATGGGCATCTTCCATCCCTACACCCATTGATTGGTTGGCAACGATGAACCCCTCTAGTGCTTCTAAGAGTTCTGTTGTAATAGGCTTCAGTATCTCTATGTTCAATCGTTCATCGACCATTTTAATAAAGTGAACCAAATCAATATAGTCACTTCTAAAATTTTGTGTTTGATTGAGTATTAACTTTAATGATTTAGTATTAGACAAGTTCTCTTTTAATACTTTGGCAAACTTATTGATAAGCTTAGCCACTTCATCGATACTAGCCACACTATAGGCAGACTGTGTAACAAAGTTTTGAGTTCTCTCATAGTAGTCACTATAAAACTGTACTATTTTAGCCCCAACTTCTCTAGGTGTATCGCCGTGACCAATATGTTCTACTATCTGAGGATAGGGCCACCCTGTACTTGGCTCTAAGTATTGTGAACCGACTATTACTTTGGCTTGATTTCTTAACTGATAGGCTATCTCAAACATCCCCATTAAACAAGCATCAAACCCTAGTACATCAATCTCTACTGAGACATCCAATGCTTTTTGCAACTCAAGATTATCGATAAACTCTTTGGAAGCATCATCAAAAGCGATGGCTATCTCCTCTATCTCTTTATCGGGAACAAAAATCTTCTCTCGTGAGGGGTTATAAACATCCATATCATCCACCCCTGAACCATGACTCCATATCACTACTATCAACTTATCTGATGGGTAAGCCTCAGCTGACTCTTCTATAAAGGCTTTAAGTATTTTAGGGTCACCACTATTCACCTCACCTAACTCTTTGATAATCGTCTCAACTCCCTGTTTAAAATGATGACGAAACCCCTCTTTAGCATCTACAAACTCCCAACGGTCAAGCTGTACGACTATGTCCATATCGCTATAGATAGATGCTTTTCGTATGCTCTCTAAATCTTGCATGGCTGATGGGTCTAGGTTGTTGTCAGCTGCCATATAGATGAGTAGGGTTATGGTATTTGTTGACATTTTATCTCACCTACTCCCCAGCAAATGCAGCATGTAGTATATGTATATCTGAATTCAAGTTCGTTGCAAATGAGAGTAGTCTATAACTCAACTCTTCAAGTATACGTACATCAGCTGTTCCTTGTAGTAGTAATCTTTTTTTATAGTTCTCAACAGCTTGTTTAATGGCACTGTTGTTAAATTTACTTAGGTCAACATAGAGGAATGTAAAGTCCTTACCATTTAACAGTACATTCTCTGTAGTGGTAATGAGAAATGGACCTTCACCATGGAAGAGTAAAGTTTGCATCTCCTCTTTTACTTTTTGCTTGAAAAAGTCTAAAACACTGTTTGCTGCTTGGTAGTTGTAGTTTTCTATCGTAATTTTTCCCTCACCTGCAGACTCTTTTCCTAAGACAATGAACTTGTTCATCGTTGTAGGTAGAGTTATATTCTCATCAAGAAGAACCGTGCTTTCAATCTTTGGTAACTCTTGTATCAGTTCCAATACTCTGATATAGCGTTTAGACTTTGCTGTACCTTGTCCTAGCACTTGACCTGAGATATCGTGAGGAAGCAGAACATAAGTCATGACATCTTTGAGTTTTTCTAACTCATCTGGATGCTTGATAATGGTATAAGTATGCAAAGTGACATCTTTCTCTTCTACTGTAGGGTCACCAATATCTACACTATCTATAGGACTGGAACCAGCTACCATCTCTTCTCTTTCATAGTGGTGTACTGGAGGTGCTGGTTCTACCATCTCTTCTGCTTCACTGTAATTTACTGTATCTTTCTTATCACCTGTACAGCCCAAAAAGATTAAACCTAAAATTAAAAGTATCATATAACGTGTTTTCATCATTGACTCCTCGTAAAGAATTTTGTTCGTATATAGACAAAAGCTTTGGCTAACAGAAATGAGATTAGTATTAAGACCAGTACAATGTCACCCAGCTCTAAATCAGGATAAACCACCTTGGTAACTAAAAATGTCAACAGAGCCAATATAATGGCAAAAGGAACCAAAAAAGGAAATCTCTTTTTCTTTATCACTGGCTTTGAACTACCTGCATCTGGTTCTATAATGGGTTCTTCGACAAAGAGTCTCTGAGGAGCATCTTGCCAAATAGACTTTAAATGATGTATAGGTACGGCATAAGCTTCAATGGCATTTCTATTTCTATCGGTTACAACAGCAATCACCTGTTGAGTTCTTGAAGCGATAATGGCTGAACCACTATACCCTTTTTCGATGGCATCCCCTTCAGAAATTTGGAATTCATAGACCTGTAACATCTGATTTTCATGTGAAACTTTAGAGGTTTTTTTAATGGTTCCAACAAGCGTCTCTTGTTTATAACTCCCCTCGCGATGAACTTTAAACCCTGTTACCTCAAAAGGGGTATGTTTCTCTTTTAGTGTGCTACTTTCCGTTAATACCAGTGGTCTACTCTCTAGTAATCCTTCGACATAGAGCAGCGCTAAATCAACAAGTTCAGCAACGCCTTTATGGAGAACTTTTACCTCTTTACCTTTGATAAGTAGACTCTCTTCACCACACTCTTCAACCACATGAGCACAGGTAAGAAAAAAACTACCTTGAGTGTTTTTATCGATGCAAAAAGCAGTTCCAAAACTTTGATTTTCTCTACTGCTAACTCGAAAAGTTGACTGATACTGTTGACTCTGTTCCATGACACTACCTTCAGCATCCATGAGTTTCATGGGTTCTCCACAGAAAGGGCATTCGGGAGAAGGTCCTGATTCCATCCGTGGAAGAATGGGGAGATCCATTTCAAGGTCATCCTCATCCATTCCAAA
>JAHZJZ010000103.1 GCA_022600655.1 Campylobacterota bacterium
GTGTTTGCTGATATTGTTTATGATGTTTGGTGGTGTTCTTGCGGGATTAGTCCATATTTAATTATGCGGCTAGATGAATTCCCAGGCTTAGTTAAAGAATGGCATCCAACTAAGAACGGAGATTTGAATCCTGAAGATGTTACTCACGGAAGTAAAAAGAAAGTCTGGTGGTTATGCCCTAAAGGTCATAGCTATGATGCAATGCCTAATTCTAGAACGTCTAGAAAAAGTGGATGCCCCTATTGTTCAGGATACAAAATTGGCACAGATAACAACTTGGAGTTCCTATATCCAGAAATAGCGAAAGAGTGGCATCCAACTAAAAACAGTGAATTGACACCAAAGGATGTTGCACCAGCGACTAATAAGAAGTTTTGGTGGTTATGCCCTAGAGGACATAGTTATTATTCAATTGTTTCAAATAGAACAAATAATAATGCTGCTTGTCCATATTGCTCGGGGAATAAAGTTGGAGATGACAATAATTTAGAGTTTGTTTATCCTGAAATCGCCAAAGAGTGGCATCCTACTAAGAATGGTAAATTAACACCAAGAGATATTACACCAAACTCAACGAAGAAGATTTGGTGGCTCTGTTCTAATGGTCATAGTTACGACGCTAAATCCAATGTACGAGTATCAATGAAAACAAACTGCCCTTATTGCTCAGGGAGAAAAGTAGGTGATGATAATAATTTGTTGGCAGTTTTTCCTGAAGTGGCCAAAGATTGGCATCCAGCCAAAAACGAAGGATTGACTCCCAAAGATGTTACATCTAAAAGCGACAAGAAAGTTTGGTGGTTGTGCGCTAAAGGGCACACATACCAAGCAATTATAAAGAATAGGACTTTGGGAAATAACGGATGTCCTTTTTGTTCTAATCAATCATCAGAACCAGAAATTAGAATTTTGTCTGAATTAAAACGGATTTTTAATGAGATAAATAGTCGTCACAAAATCGATGGTGTAGAAATTGATGTTTTCATACCAAGATATAACATTGGCGTCGAATATGACGGTAAGTTTTGGCATAAAGAAAAAGAAACTAAAGATAAGCAAAAAAATCAACTTGTTTCATCTAAAGGCGTTAATTTAATTAGAGTCAGAGAAAGGCCGCTTAAGCCACTTTCGGATAGTGATATTTTGGTTGGTTCATCATTAGATAAAAATGACATTAATAAAATTGTAAAAAAAATACATCCTCTAGTAAGCGAGGAAGATCAAGGAAAGATGGATGGATATTTGACTCAAAAATCCTTTGTTAATGAAGACTTATTCAAGAAGTATAGAAGTTATTTCCCTTCACCATTTCCTGAGAAATCATTGCTTGTAACTCACTCAGGGCTAAGTGAAGAGTGGGACTATGATAAAAATTACCCTTTACGACCAGAAAATTTCACATATGGAAGTGGGCGAAATATTTGGTGGTTATGTCCAAAAGGCCATAGTTATGAAAGAAAAATTAATACAAGAACAAGTCACGGTACAGGCTGTCCTTACTGCTCAGGTAGGAAAAGTCTCAATCTTAATCTATTTGATTAATTCAAAATTAAGGTGACACAATACTTAATTAGAGCGCCAATCTTTAATTTTTTCGTTTATCTAGTGAATAATAAATTTCGTTATTTTCTCTTTTACCAACCACAATAACAAAGATAACGAGTCGATTATCAAGCACTCGATATGCGAGTCTAAATCCTGCTGATCTGAGTTTTATTTTGTAAACTTTTTGATGGCCTTTCAGTTTGTCTTTTGCTACTTTTGGAGATTTGAGTCGGTCTTGTAGTTTTTTCTTAAATTGTTGTCTGATTGTGCTGTCAAGCTTGCTCCATTCTTTTAGAGCTTTTGGATGAAACTCTAATTTATAGGTCATTAATATCTACTGAGATTGGATCTGCATGATCATCAAGCCTTTTGCTGACTTCATTGGCGAGTAGATAATCATCTGCAGCGTCTAGTAGATCGGCATACTTCTTTGCAGAAATAAGATAAGCACTTGGGGTGTTGTGATTAAGTTCACCCTTGGCTTGATTTAGTAGCTTGGTAGGGGGATGCCTTTAGCTCGCTTATGCTGGCTGTGTGTTTCGCTAAAATTTGTTCCATAATGTTATAATAAGTGCTTAATTAGGTACTTGTTATAACATTGAATTTGGTGGAGATGGCGGGAATTAAATTAAATCTTTAAACCTTTTTTATAAAGGTATTTTGTTTTATTTTAAATAAAATCTACTCACAAATCTACTCACAATTAAATAGTTATCTGATAATAATTAACAGTTAAATAGCGTTGTTATTTGATTGACTACCCCTTTGATATTTATATTGAATTATATCAGGGGGGGGAGGCTCAGATAGAGATATAAATATATTGATTAACAACCGTATTTATATAAAAGACTATTTCAACAACGCTTAAGCGTTAGTAGCAAGAGACCCGACCTGTTAAAACAGATGTTGTACAAGTTTTAAAGGTGGATTGAGGTTGTTGCTGGTTGTTAATTAACAATCCTGAGTTCCATCCATCAGTAAAAGCTTTGCTTGCCTGAGCCTGTTCTTCTCCTCTATTCTGCCTGGAAGCCAATATATGGTCATTAATATCTTTGAAAGATTTACTTGTACAATCGATAAAATCTTTAGTATCTTTCTTGTAACCAAATTCAAGGCATTGTCTTTTTGCTAGTTCAACAATATCACAGCTATTTTCATTATAAATGCCACGCTTCTCAAGCTCTGTTTCGATTGTTTTATTCTCTTCTTCATCGTCAATCCAGTCTGGGTATATTTGATGAGGTCTATATCGCAAAGTACATAATTCCCAGGTGTTATATGATTTGGCGGTATTCTTTGTTACCACTTCCATACAACCTCCAAAGGTTAGAGTGATGAATATTAATAGTGAGTATGTTAGTAGATTTCTCATAATAGATAAGGTGCCAATTTAACCTTATTATAGCAAGGTATGATTTGGCATAAAGTGATTTAAGTTGTGTTGAGAGTTCTATACATCTTAATACTATGGTATGATGTTCATCAAATTGCCATAACTTGTTGTTTTATAATCAAAAATCGGCATACATCAGGACCTGATGCCTACTAGATAATCTTCAATTGAAGACCTGCTAGTCAAGCAGATAATCCTCCAAGAGAATATAACGTTGACTTGTAAAGTCAGTTATTTGAACGTCTTTACTTTGGAGGTATTCTAATGAATAACCAAATAATAAAATTACCAGATGTGGTAAAGCTAAGCTCTTTAAGCTCGGCATCAATCTATCGCCTTATCAAAAAAGGTGAGTTTCCAAAACAAATCAAACTATCAGAGAGAAGCTCTGGCTGGTTGCTGAGCGAAGTTGAGCAGTGGCTTGATAGTAAAGTTAGTGCTAGGGAGGTGAACAATGAAGCATAACCTCAATAACAGATTCACTTTATCTAGTGATAAGTACAACTGGATATTGCTTGATGAACAAGAAGGCAAGAAAGTCAAAAGAAGTTACTTTCCAAACATCAAACAACTTAGTCGGTTTATGGGGGAACTAGTAGCAAAAGAATCTCAAGGTAAGGCTAAGGTCGATTTAGGAGATATTCGCACTATAACCCCCTCGTATTCTTCTGTAATTGACAAGATAGTGGAACGATTAGAGGCTTACATAGACACGATAGTTCAAGATGAGAAAAGCAGGTGTCGCAAATAATACCACACGGTTTTGACACACCGATATTCATACACTGATGACTAATCAAAGTCTTGGTACAACAACTTCTGCAGCTTTGGCAACCCACCCCAAAACAAGCGGTATTTTCTTATATCTAATCTATAGATACATAAGGAGTTAAATGACTAAAGATAAACAAGATAGAAAGACTAAGTACTTTAAAGATTACTTGGCACTAGACAATGAACAGCTTAAGATTAATGCTGGAGTAGGCAAGGGTGTTTACCTAGAGATTCTAACCAGAATCATCAACCAACTAGGCATAGCTTACTCAATTCACAAGAGACTCTTAGTGCTTAGGTTTGACCTGCACCTAAACCATTACACATCTAACAATGAAGTAATCTCTAAGTTTCTTAAGAGGACTAAGCAATGGATAAGTCGTAATTACAATATTAAAGACATTGGTTATGCCTGGGTGAGGGAAATAGAAAGAGCTAAGACCCAACACTATCACCTTGTACTGTTTCTTGATGGTGATAAGATTAGATATCCTAACAAGCTAACTAAACACATTAAAGAAACCTGGTCAGATAATGGCTATATGCCTACGATTAAGAACCCGTACTACTTTATAGATAAACATAACCATAAAGAAATGAGAGCTGAAGCCATTAATAGAATATCTTACCTAGCTAAGACTAGAGGTAAGAGATATAGAGACCCTCAGACCAAGGATTATGGAGCTAGTAGATTGAAGACTAGAGTCATAAATGAATATAAGTTCTAACTACGCCTTTTATTGACTTTTTGCCAAGGTGGTGATGGGTTGTTGTTTGCTTCTATTGCTTGTTTTTCCAGATTTTCTAAATCAAATGCGGTGCAATTTTTATCTTGGTCTGAAAACACTCTTGCAATGTGTATGACTTTAGGCTCTCTGCCCATACTTTTTAATTTACTTGGAATTGAGGTATTAAAAATTGGTGCAAGTTTTCTAATTGCAGTGCTTTCTAATTCATTGAATGGGTAAGGTTCAACATCATCTATAACTGGTGCAAGCCCAATAGACCAAGGTAAATTAATATCGTCTATTTGATGGTAAATCTTCGCTAGGGATTCAATTGACCTGTTAGGGATATTGACACTTTGTCCAATGTAGACAATCCTATTACCGCAACCGATAAAATAAATACCCTGAACACCCCCAAAACCAGCATCTTTCTCAAGCCGCCCTTTAAACATATTTTCAATATCTTGATGTTTTGTGCGCTCCCCCCAAGAATACCTTTCCCATAAGTTGAATAAGTTTCTATTCATAATCCCTCAAATCAGTAGTTTTATTTGTTGACTATTGTGCCTTTAAGCTTATCTAGATAATCAGACCATTGTTGCATCATATCTATTCTTTCATCTAAGTGTTCTGCGTGATTGTAAACAGCCCTAACCCTATTGGATTGTGTATGTGCAAGTTGACGTTCAATAACATCATCTTTAAAGCCTAATTCATTAAGCCTTGTTGATGCCATATGTCTGAAGCCGTGTGTTGTAAACTGGTCTTTGTTAAAACCCAAGCTACGTATTGAATTAAGAAGTGATGCAGTGGTGATGCTTTTGTTCTTATTCATAGGGCTTGGGAATACAAACTGACTACCTGTTTGAATGCGACTAAGCTCTCTGAGAATATCTGAGACTTGATTACTTAAAGGCACTATGTGACTTAGTTTCATCTTCATCCTTTCACCATCAATACGAATCAATTTATCGTTGAAATCAATCTCATTCCAAGTCAATCCAACCAGTTCTCCTGGTCTTAAGAATAAATGAGGTGCAAGTATTAGTGCTGTTCTTACTTGGTAACTGCCTTTATGACCATCTATTGTTCTGAGTAAAAAGCCTATTTCTTTTGGGTCTGTAATAGTGGAGTAGTGTTGTTGGTTCTTTTTCTTGAAGACATCTCTAGGCAAATCCCTAACAGGATTAACAGTTATGCAGCCCATTCCAACGGCGTATGAGAATACACGACTAGCAATACCTTTTATCTTTTCCAGTGTATCAAGTAAACCCCTCTGCTCAATCTTCTTTAACAATCCAAGCATATCTGGAGTAGTTACCTCATTTATTAGCTTACTACCTATGAAGGGTAGAAGATAGCATTCAGCTCGCTGTTTCACATCGTTAGCATAGTCATTAGACCATTCATCTTTCTTGTTGTTGTGCCATTCTACAAACACATTGCTGAAAGACTTACCGTTTAAAGTTTCTTTTGATTTAGTTTCTTTAGGATTAATACCTTGAATAAGAAGTTGCCTACTAGCATCTCTTGCTTGCCTAGCATCGAGTAATGACATTGCTGGATAGTGACCAAGTGTAATCATTGTCGCTTTATTATTGTATCTGTAACGGTACCGCCAAATCCTACTGCCACTAACAGCAACCTCAATAGCTAATCCATTTGAATCAGCTATTCGATACAACTTATCCATTGGCTTGAGATTCCTAAGTCTAGTATCGTTTAACTGCTTGTGAGTAGATTTCATACGAATATGAGTATAATTACATCGTCTACTCACTATTATACTCACTCTTGTGTAAGATTCTGTAAGAAGAACTGATAAATAGTGAGAGACAAATAACACTAAAACTCTTAATATATAAGGATTTTTAGTTATTATAAGATGTGGTGATATGTAATATTGGTGGAGATGGCGGGGATCGAACCCGCGTCCGAAAACCTTCAAACAAAGAGTCTACATGCTTAGCTTGGTCTATTTGAGTTAGCCACCTATCACCCGACCATCAGGGATATAAGGAGCGATTTCCTAAAGTTTTAACCGA
>JAHZJZ010000104.1 GCA_022600655.1 Campylobacterota bacterium
CCGTATCGGTTGGTTTTAGTTTAATATGTCGATGTTCATCTGTTGCCATACGTGAGAGTGCTGCCATCTCTTCACCTTGTGAACCTGTAGTAACTACGAGTACTTCAGCATCAGCAAATCGGTTTACCTCATGGGCTTCGACAAAGTGCTTGTCAGCAATATCAACAAAACCTAAACGTCTAGCTATTTCAATGTTTCGCTCCATAGAACGACCAATCACACAGATTTTTCTTCCTGCAGAAACACCACGCTCCATTGCTTGGAAAATACGGTGTGTGTTAGAGGAGAAGGTTGACATAATGACTCTTCCTTTAGCTAGGTCAAAGAGTGTGTCAAAAGTCTTTCCTACTACCGCTTCACTTTTAGTAAACCCTGGATTGTGTGAGTTGGTACTATCTGAAAAGAGACAGAGTACACCTTTGGCTCCATAGTGTGCAAAACGTTGAAGGTCAGTGGTTTGATTATCTATTGGGGTATGGTCAATCTTAAAGTCAGCCGTATGAAGTAGGGTACCAGCCGAGGTTTGAATCGCTAAACCACAAGCATCAACAATAGAGTGTGTCATATGCATCCACTCTACTTTAAAAGTACCAATGTCATAAATCTCTCGTTTGGTAATGTAGTTGAAATACTTGACATCGTCTTTGAGTTTATGTTCATTAAATTTGTTCTCTATCATTGCTAAGGCTAAAGGCGTTCCATAGATTGGAAATTTTAGCTCTTTAAATAGGTAGGGTACAGCACCAATATGGTCTTCGTGAGCATGGGTAATAACAATGGCTTTAATCTTACTCTTAATGGCATGTAAGTAGCTAAAGTCAGGAACCAAAATGTCAACACCATGCATGGTCTCATCTGGAAAGCTCATCCCTACATCGATGATAATTGCACTCTCTTCATCTTCAAGAACAGCTATGTTTCCACCAATTTCACCTAAACCACCTAGTGGGGTAAAACGTATTTTATTTTTATTCGAAACATCTATCTGTTGCCATGGATTCATACGTGCTTCATTGGCAATTTTGTTCACTTTTAGTGCCTCTTTAATATCATTGCTAAGGGGACCCATACTGTTTTTGTTGCGTTTGCCATTTCTATTATTATTTCTAGGGTTTGGTTTTCTACTGTTTGTATTTGCGTTGGGTTTATTTGTTTTATTGTCGTTAGGTTTTGAGGCTGTCTCTGCAGTAGCTTCTGGGGTTGCTACTACAGTCCTGTTTTCTTGTTTTTGATTTGGATTGCGATGAGGATTTCGTGAACGTCTAGGTCTATCTGGTCTATCACGTCCTACTTTTTTACTCTCTTTTGTTTCAGATTGTGGCGTACTTTCTGGTGTACTCTCATTGGTTTTTTTCTCTTCCATTTATATTATCCTTATTTAATTCAGTATATAAGTGATGATAGATGTCAGTTTGAGCTTCGTGAGGTCGAATATTTGGATTCATATCTAGTTTTAAAAAGAGTGCCTCAATTTTATCTTTAGCATAGTGTGTTGAGAGGTTTTTAGAGAGTTTTTTTCGAGGTTGTTTAAACGCTATCTTTAAAAAATCCTCAAACTCTGGGTTATCCTCACTACGCTCTTTTCTAATTAAAAGAATGGCAGAGGTTACCTTTGGTGGTGGAACAAAATTTTCTGCTCCCACATCAAAAAGTAGTTCACCATAACCTACACTCTGTGTTAATACAGCCAGTGCAGAGAAAGCTTTCTCTCCTGATTGGGCAGAAAACTTCTGGGCAACCTCTTTTTGTACCATTACCAAAACTGATTGGCAATGTTTATCTTTTAATGCTCTTAAAATAATATTGGTGGCAATATAATAGGGTAAGTTTGCTACCAGATGATAATCTTCATTTAGTAGTGTCTGTTCTCCCCAACGCTCAAGCACATCTCCACACTGTAAGGTTAATGACCCCTGACGGATGGGTTCACTAAACTCATTTTGAAGATGCTCACATAATCTTTTATCAACCTCAAATGCTGTTACATCTCTAACATCTATCAGTTCTTTGGTTAAATCACCTAAGCCAGGTCCAATCTCTGCAACGGCTAAGTTATCGTTGGGCATCGCTTGGATGATTTGTTTTGTAATTGCGTCATTTTTTAAAAAGTTTTGACCAAACTTTTTGTTAGCAAAATCTGCTAAATTTTTAATTTCGTTCATTTTACTCAATTCTTACTTAAGATTTAGTTTATATATAGTTATATTAGCTATATTAAATTGGATATAATTTTACCATAAAATATAAGGGAAACATATGGAATATTTTGCAAAAAGAATTATCCCCTGTTTAGATGTCGATAATGGTCGTGTAGTAAAAGGTGTCAATTTTGTAGGTTTAAGAGATGCAGGTGACCCTGTAGAGGTAGCAAAACGATATAACCAAGAGGGAGCAGATGAGATTACTTTTTTGGATATCGGTGCATCACATGAGGGTCGTGACACCATCGTCGATGTCGTAAGAGAAGTAGCCAAAGAGGTTTTTATACCGTTAACGGTTGGTGGTGGTATACGAGAGCTTAGTGATATCTATAACCTTTTAAATGTAGGCTGTGACAAAGTAAGCATCAACTCTGCCGCGATTAAGCGACCAGCATTTATAAATGAGGCAGCTAAACGATTTGGTTCACAGTGTATCGTTGTTGCGATTGACGCTAAGAGAGTAGCTGAGGGTGAATGGCATATTTTTACCCATGGTGGTAGAAATGATACAGGTATTGATGCAATAGAGTGGGCAAAAGAGGCATATGAGAGAGGAGCAGGTGAACTGCTTATTACTTCGATGGATGCAGATGGAACCAAAGCTGGATTTGACAATGAGTTAAACGCTAAGATAGCAGAGGTAGTCAACATCCCTATTATCGCTTCAGGTGGTGCAGGAACCATGGAACATATGAAAGAGGCGTTTACTAAAGGAAACTCAGATGCAGCATTGGCAGCTTCGATTTTCCACTTTAGAGAGATAGATATTATGGATTTAAAACACTATCTTAAAGATAATAATATACCTGTGAGAATATAGATGATAATTTGTGCAGGTGAACGAGAACAGTTTCCTTTTGCTCTTCCTATGGGGATAGGGTTAATCGATACAGCCATTAATTTAACACAACGTTGTATTATGAATCCTCCAGAGTTTATTCTCTTTGTAGGAACAGCTGGTTCATATGGGAAACATGAGGTCTTTGATATAGTTGAGTCTAAAAGTGCTGCCAATATAGAAAATAGCTTTTTTAATGCCAATGCTTATACCCCTATTGATAATTTTATCTCAACTTCAAACAATGTTTCACGTGAAACAATTATTAACTCCTCTAATTACATTACAACCGATAAAGAGTTAGGAGAGTATTATCTATCAAAAAATATAGCTTTAGAAAATATGGAGTTCTACTCTGTATTAAAAGTAGCACAAAAGTTTGGTATACCAGCGGGTGGAGTATTTATTGTGACCAATATGTGTGATGAGAATGCTCATCAAGACTTCATTAAAAATCATAAAGAGGCGATGAATAGATTAACAGAGTATATGGCAAAACGAGCTAAAGGAGTTAGAGAATGAAACAATCCATACAAGATTTTACAAGAGAAGAACTCTCAACACTAATTAAACCTGCTTTTAGAGCCAAGCAGGTCTACTCTTGGCTTTACCACAAGTATGTAAACTCATTTGATGATATGAAAAATTTACCAGCTTCACTTAAAGAGGAGTTGAAAGAAAAATATGAGATAGAACCACTAAAGATTGTCAGAAAAGAGTCAAGTAGCGATGGGAGTATTAAGTATCTTTTTGAACTGCACGATGGACATACGGTTGAAGCTGTTTTACTTCTTATGAAAAAAGAGCAGTACCACGAAGATGGAAGTCTCAAACATCAAGCTAAATATACGGTCTGTATCTCTTGTCAGGTAGGGTGTAAAGTGGGTTGCTCTTTTTGTCTAACAGCAAAGAGTGGCTTTTTACGAGACTTGTCAGCGGGAGAGATAGTTGAACAGATTCGTATGATAAAAAAAGACAACAGCATTGACGCAAACAGACGACTCAATATTGTCTACATGGGGATGGGTGAACCTCTTGACAATTTAGATGCAGTGGTTCAATCATCAAAGGTTTTTTCAGACCCAGATGGCATGGCAATCGCTGCACATAGACAGACCATCTCCACCTCAGGTCTTAGCTCTAAAATTGCTAAACTAGGAGCGATGGAGTTGGGTGTAAACTTGGCTATTTCTCTACATGCTGTTGACGATGATTTACGGGAGAGACTAATGCCTATTAACAAAGCGTACAATATTAAGTCAATTATTGACGCAGTTAAAGCTTTCCCTATTAATGACAGAAAGAGGGTAATGTTTGAGTATCTTGTCATTAAAGATGTCAATGATGATATCTCTGCAGCCAAAAAACTCTTGGCACTGCTTGACGGTATTAAAGCAAAAGTCAATCTCATTTACTTCAACCCTTATGGAGGGACTGAGTTTAAAAGACCTGAAGAGAGAGATATGATTGCTTTTCAAGAGTACTTGACAAAACGAGGCTTACACTGTACCATAAGAGAGTCTAAAGGACTTGACATATCTGCCGCATGTGGTCAACTTCGTGATAATGAACTGGAGGTAAAGTAGATGGATGTACTAGATATTGTAATGATAGTGTTTATAGTTATTGTTGTCATTGTTTCAGCTGTTGGTGTTTATAAAGCTTTGAAAGAGTAGGTCGGGTTACCCTTATCCCGACATAAACAAGCATAAAATAAATGCTCTGCAAAACAAAATATATTGGCATTAAAATATTTATTGAACAGTCAAGTTTTATATATGCCAATATGTGTCAGGATGAGGGCAACCAGACCTACAGTTTTTTGAAAAATCTTCTTTTATCTTTACAACAAATCTCATTTTTAGCTTCAAAAAAATCAACCTTAGAGACAATATGATATTGACTTCCATAGGGAAACTGTAAAGAGTGAGCATGTAATAGTAGTCGTGTAGCACCAGTCTCTGTAAACCTCTCCTCTTCGGTAATCCTTCCTTCTAAATAGTTGTCAGAAGCTCTGAACTCTGTCCCATATATAGGGTCTCCGAGTATAGGATGTTTCACGTGAAACAAATGAATGCGTATCTGATGGGTTCGTCCTGTAAGAGGTTTACACTCTATTAAAGAGGCATCAAGTTCCTTGTCATAGTGCAGAGGTCTGAACTCTGTTTTGGCATATTTCCCCTTGTCAGAAATCTCTACTTTATGTTTGTTGGTACTGTAATCATCTCTAATACCGATAGACGCTTCTACTGTAAATGGTTTTGTCACTTCACCTGTCACCCATGCCAAGTACTGTTTCTGTATATGCTTTCTTTCAAAAGAGCCTTTTAAAAACCGTTCAGCATCTTTATGTCGTGAAGCCAACAGCAGTCCTGAAGTCTCCATGTCAATTCTATGGGTTCCATTGGCATTTTGACCAGAATGTGTTCGTATCTCATCTAACATAGAGTACTCTGTCGCCATGGTGTTAGGGTGAACCAATACCCCTGATGGTTTATCAAACACCAGAAAATTCTTATCGACAAAGAGAGGTTTTTCTCCTCTACTTTGAGGTTCGAAATAGACTATCTCTATATCTCCCTCTATGGTTGCTGCTCTATCATAGATAGATTTCCCCTCTATAAGTATACGACCTTTGGCAATGAGCCGTTGAGCTTCACCTTGCGTATAATTAAAATGACGGATAATAAAAAGAAAAGCTTTAATAGGTTTTTCGATGTGAAAAGGTCGTTTGACGAATGGCATTTTTTACCTTTATATAACTGCTAATTGGATAGAATTCTAGCATAAAAATCTGACATTTGTAGCGTGGGCATTCCTGCCCACGATGAATATTAGTATCTCCTTTCGTGGGCAAGAATGCCCACGCTACGAAACACAGTTAGAATCAAAACAGTTAAGGAATTAGATAATATGGTAGAACGATACGCAAGACCAGAGATGACACAACACTGGACACAACATGCACGATATGCAGCATGGCTAGAAGTTGAAAAAGCAGCTGTAAAAGCATGGAACAGACTAGGGCTTATTCCTGATGAAGATTGTAGAAAGATTGTTGAAAATGCTTCGTTCTCTGTAGAGAGAATCGAAGAGATAGAGGCTATTACCAAACATGACTTAATCGCATTCAATACATCTGTTTCAGAGTCATTGGGTGAAGAGTCAAGATGGTTCCACTATGGTATGACAAGCTCAGATGCTGTTGACACAGGTGTGGCACTTCAGATGAAAGCTTCACTAGAGATTATCATTAGTGATACTAAGATGCTTATGGAGTCTATCCAAAAAAGAGCAGAAGAACATAAGATGACACTTATGGTAGGAAGAAGCCACGGTATTCACGGTGAGCCTATTACCTTTGGTCTGACTTTGGCTGTTTGGTACGATGAGATGGCTAGACATCTTAAAAATCTTGAAGAGACCATGGAGGTTATTGCTGTTGGTCAAATCTCTGGTGCTATGGGTAATTTTGCTCACGCTCCACTAGAGCTTGAAGAGTATGCAATGGCTGAGCTTGGGCTAAAACCTGAGCCTTGTTCAAACCAAGTGGTTCACAGAGACAGATATGCAAGACTTGCAACCACTTTAGCACTGATGGCTTCAACCATTGAAAAGTTTGCCGTACAGGTAAGACACCTACAGAGAACAGAGGTTTATGAAGCTGAGGAGTACTTTGCGAAAGGTCAAAAAGGAAGCTCTGCTATGCCTCATAAAAGAAACCCAATCTTGACAGAGAACATAACAGGTTTGGCTAGAATGATTAGAGCATACGCTGCACCAGCTATGGAGAATGTTGCGTTATGGCATGAGAGAGATATCTCTCACTCATCTACAGAGCGATTTTGGTTACCAGATGCGTTTATTACCACCAACTTTATGATGCACCGTATGAACAATGTCATTGCAAACTTAACAGTAATGCCAGAGAACATGATGAAGAACTTGAACTTGACAGGTGGATTGGTATTCTCTCAAAGAGTACTGCTTGAGCTTCCAATCGCAGGTGTAAGCCGTGAAGATGCCTATAGAATTGTTCAAAGAAATGCCATGAAAGTATGGGAAGAGATTCAACAAGGTAAAGCGACTACCAATGAAAAAGGTGAGTCACTCTATCTTTTACATCTACTTGCTGATGATGAGTTGAGAGAGTCGTTAAGTGAAGAGCAGATTAGAGAGTGTTTTAACTATGACTACTATACCAAAAATGTAGACGCAATCTTTAAAAGAGTGTTTAAATAGTTTTATAACAGATAACCTTGCACTAGAAATTTAATGCTATACCTCTTGTAAAACTAGGAACCGATGGCTTTAGCCTCGTTATATTCGGGACTAAAGTCTCCGATTTCAAATTGAGTTTTGCAAGAACCTACTGTACATCTAGTATAGCTTTTAAATCTCTAGCACAATCTCATGCACTCTAAAACTATTTTGGGGTGCAAAACTTATAAAAAAGTAATCAAAATACGCACATTAAATTATAAGAATATCTAATACATAAAATCACGATATTTAACAGATTTTAAAGTGACTTTTGAGTAAAATAAAAAATAAATAATTCAATAATTTTTAAGGAATAAAGATGATAAGAGTTGTCAAAAGAAGTGGTCGAGTTGAGATTCTAGACATTACAAAAATCCAAAAATATACTTTAGCAGCAGTTGAGGGGTTAGAGGGTGTCAGTCAAAGTGAATTAGAGGTTGATGCCAATTTACAGTTCCGTGATATGATTAGTTCTGAAGATATTCAGCAGACCATGATTAAGACAGCTGTTGACAAGATTGATATTGACAAGCCAAACTGGACTTTTGTCGCAGCACGTCTTTTCCTTTATGACCTTTACCATAAAGTAGGACGTAATGTTGGTGGTATAAAGGGGGAAGCATATTTTCATTTAAGTAAATACTTTGAACGTGGAGAGCAAGAGGGGCGAATTCTTTTAGGGCTTAAAGACAAGTATGACCTTGATGACCTAAATGAGTATATAAAACCAGAGAGAGATTTACAGTTTAACTACCTTGGTGTTCGTACACTTTACGATAGATATCTACTTAAAGACAAAAATGGTGTACCTATGGAGCTTCCTCAACAGCTCTTTATGGGTGTTGCCATGTTCTTGGCTCAAAATGAGTTCGATTGTCAATCATGGGCAAAAAAGTTCTATGACATTCTGAGTAAATTTGAGGTGATGGCAGCAACACCAACCTTGTCAAATGCACGGACACCTAGACATCAACTTAGTTCATGTTATATCGGTTCAACCCCTGACAATATCGAGGGTATTTTTGATGGCTATAAAGAGATGGCACTGCTCTCCAAGTTTGGTGGTGGTATCGGTTGGGACTGGTCGCAAGTGCGTGGTATGGGTTCTTATATCGACGGACATAAACACGCTGCTGGTGGTATTGTTCCATTCTTAAAAATTGCCAATGATGTTGCCATTGCTGTTGACCAGTTAGGAACCCGTAAAGGGGCGATTGCTGTTTACATTGAGCCTTGGCATATTGACGTACGTGACTTCCTTGATTTAAAGAAAAACTCAGGTGAAGAGCGACGAAGGGCTCACGACCTTTTCCCTGCTTTATGGCTTAATGACCTCTTTATGCAAAGAGTACAAGATGACAGTAAATGGACACTCTTTGACCCATATGAGGTGAGAGAGTTGACAGACCTCTATGGTGAAGCGTTTAATGAGCGTTACCTAGAGCTAGAACAGGCTGAAGGGATTACCAAAGAGGTTATCTCTGCTAAAGGTCTATGGAAAGAGATACTTCGTTCTTACTTTGAGACTGGAAACCCATTTTTAACCTTTAAAGATGCAGCAAACAAATCTAACCCTAACAAACATGTAGGGGTGATTAGAAGCTCAAACCTCTGTACAGAGATTTTTCAAAACACAGCTCCTAACTATTATAAGATTAAGTTGACCTATGATGATGGTTCGGTTGATATATTTGAAGAGAGTGAGCTGGTAACCGTTGACAATGGTATGACAAAACCAGCCAAGAAGATTACAGCTCTTGACTCACTAAATGGCAAACAGGTATGGATGGTAGACAAAGAACAAGCTGATGGTGACACAGCTGTTTGTAACCTTGCCTCTATTAACCTCTCTAAGATTAACACCACAGAAGACATAGCAAGAGTTGTACCAACAGCCATTCGTATGCTTGACAATGTGATTGACCTAAACTTCTACCCACTAGCAAAAGTCAAAAAGACCAACTCAAAATCACGTGCTATTGGTCTAGGGGTTATGGGTGAAGCACAGATGTTAGCAGAGTCTAAAATCGCTTGGGGTTCAAATGCACACTTCTATAAAGTAGATGAAGTGATGGAGTCGGTCTCTTACTATGCCATTAAAGCCTCAAGTGATTTGGCGATTGAAAAAGGGAAGTACCCAACCTATGAAGGTTCAGAGTGGAGCAAAGGGGTCTTCCCAATTGACAACGCAAATGAAGAGGCGTGTAAACTGGTTGAACGTGGTGGACTTTTTGGGTATACGCATGATTGGTTAGCACTTAAAGAAAAGGTCAAAACTGATGGTATGCGAAACGGTTACCTCATGGCTGTTGCTCCTACCTCGTCAATCTCTATCTTGACAGGAACCACTCAAGCGATTGAACCTGTTTACAAACGTAAATGGTTTGAAGAGAACCTCTCAGGACTCATCCCTGTGGTTGTTCCAAATCTGTCACCAGATACATGGGAGTACTACACCCCTAGTTATGATCTTGACCAAAATGCACTTGTTAAAGCTGGAGCCATTAGACAAAAATGGATTGACCAAGGACAGTCACTTAACATCTTCATTACCCTTGACAAAGCCTCTGGTAAATACCTTAATGAGATTTACATGAACGCTTGGAAGTTTGGATTGAAGTCAACGTATTATCTAAGAAGCCAATCACCAGAGGCTACCAATGATGTAGAAGATAGAAGTCAAGAGTGTGTAGGGTGTCAGTAATATTTAAGGGTAGACCGATGTGTCTGCCTTTTATTCGTCATATGTAAATCTAAGAAAATATTTATAAGCTCCTCTAAAACTCAAAATAATCCATTTTAGTGTCAAACTTAACTCTTACTATTCAAAAAATAAAAAAAGCTTTTATTTTAGAGAGTTTTTCCTTATTCATTTTGCTATAATATTTCAAATTTTAAACTAAGGAACAAAATGAACTTTGAAAATGTAACCGTAGCACAAGAGGGAAACAGCTATTTTGATGGAGCAGTGACCAGTCGTAAGTTGACATTTGCTGATGGGAGTGTTAAGACATTGGGCTATATGCAAGTAGGTGAGTATGAGTTTGGAACGGATGCTGCTGAACTTATGGAGATTACCTCTGGTGAAGTTGAGGTGAAACTGCCTGATAGTGATGAATGGATAACGGTTAATGGTGGTGAGAGTTTTAATGTACCTGCTAACAGTAAGTTTGGAATCAAAGTAAAGAGCTTGACAGATTACTGCTGTTCGTATCTTTAAAATCTATCCTCAGACTCTCTGAGGATTTCTGTTTAGAGCAGAGGGGTTCCATTGATTTTGAGTGAACCTTTAACAAACTCTACATCGTAAGTTTTACTTCCATTATTTTCAATAGGTTGAATCATCATCATAAATAACATCGCTTTAGGGTCTTCAGCCAACATGTGAACAATCTCATTAGAGAGTGTCAAGTTGACTTTAGCATCAAAAACATTGGCAATCATAAGAGGATCCTCCTCTAGTCTGTCCCATTCAAACTCTTTATTAACCTGAGATGAGGCTTTTAGTTTAAATCCATTATAGCTTTTGTTGTTGTCGATAATGGATGCAATTGACATCTCTGAGATTTCAAATGAGGCATTACTTTTTGTAAATGCTTTAAGTATAGGCATCATATGAGCAATGGTTTCATTGTCATCTAGCTCTTTAGAAGAGAACTGCTGTAGTCTCTCTAGGGCATTGAGGTCGAGGTTACGAAGAGATGCATCGAGTTGAATATTACTGTACTTCTGTTGTTTCCCCTCAATATCTAAGTTAATTGTACTGATTTTAAATTTACTTTGATTGGTTAATAGGGTGTCTTTAATGTGGTCTTTAGACAACCAGTTTGTATCTTTTATAATTAGTGAAAATCCCTCATCGTTATCGGCTGTTAAACTCACTGTGTCAAGCGTATGGTTAAGCACTTGTTCACCTGAATTCATAGGATTTTGTAAATGACTCTTTAGATTGGTAAGTTTTAACTCTAAAAGGTCTTTAATATGGTAGGAAAAGAGTTTTAATTCTTGGTTAGCAGAGCTTATTTTTTGATTCTTTAACGCTCCATTAAACGTGAAGTCTTGAATGGTTAGTGTTGTAATGTTGTTGTCATGTGTAAATGTCTCATTGACATCTTTTAAATACCCATTAAAACCAGAGAGAAGTTTATTAACATTAATATGTGTTACAAAAACCTTCTCTTTTATCATTTTCTCTAAAATTTCAATGGTTCCATTGTCATCAGAACCAATGTAGCTGTAGGCACCTTTGGGTAAATTTAAAGGGTAAACTTCCATAGCAAAAGCATCACTTGCCGTAGGTAAATAGCTAATGTTCACAGCCAGTTTAAAGTCTTGCAGTTCTCCAATATTTTTTGGAGAAGCTTGTATATTTTGTTGTTGAACATAGTTGGTAATTTTATCTGTATCTTTCATCTGTATAACAAAATGTTCATCTTTTGGGTTAATAACCCTCTCTTCAATGGTAAATCCATTGTCTGACAATACCGTTAATTCATGCTCAACATGTTTCTTCATCTCATTGATAATCTGTGTTGAACCTAAGGTAAGGTAGTAGATGAGACTCACTGCAAGAAGTAGAACCAATCCTATAGCTATTTTTTTCATTAAATGTTCCTAAAAATTATAGATGTCAAATATTACCAAAGTAAATTAAAAAAATATGCCAAATGTGATATTTTTTATAATTATATTTAGCTATAATCAATAAAATACAATAATTAAAAGGATAATGAATGGCTGGATTAGTAGACATGATCGTAAATAACCCAGCAATTGCGAAAACAATTGCTAAGCAGGTGGGTATAGATATTAATGATGCAGGGTCAATTATTGGAAAACTAGCACCAATTTTAATGGGTGGTGCAAAGAGTAACTTACAAAGTGACAAAGACTCAGGTGGATTAATTAAACACATAGAGTCAAGTAACTATGCTGAGATGTTCGACAAACCTGAAGAGGCTGTAAAAAAAGGTGACTTTACAGACATGGGTAATGACATTCTTTCACAACTTACAGGTTCAAAAGAGAACTCAAGAGAAGTAGCAAAACATGTTGAAGAAGAGACAGGTGTTAGTAGCTCTATTATCAAAAGTATGCTTCCTATGTTAGCTCCAATGATTATCGGTGCATTAACAAAAACATCATCAGCCTCAAGCAATCTCGGTGGTCAATCTCAATCTTCAGGTTTAGATATGACAGGCATGTTAACCAATCTAATCGACCAAGACAACGATGGCTCTGTTATCGACGATGTTATGGGTATGGCTGCTAAGTTTTTATTTAAATAGAACACGTTTCCAATCAAGCTCTTTTAGCTATAATATTTTCTACATTATAGCTAGGGGAATCTATGCAACTCTTCCAAAACTCCGTATTTAAATATCATTATTATCTTATAACTGAACAGGAAAATTTTACCGATAGCAAAAAAGCAGATGGAGTTATTCTGAAAGATGATAGATAATACACAAATAGAACGAATAGCCATCAATGAAGTATCATCTTTTTTTACTAAAAAACTTAACTGGATAGTTAGAGAACAACCAATTCTAGATTATGGTATAGATATGCAGTTGGAAATTAAAAGTATTAATATAGAAGATTTTAAAGGAATAGAAGATACAGTATTCTCTTTTAATGCTCAAATAGATAATATAATGCTCCCCATAAACTAAACCACTTAAATCAAGATTTTTATTCCA
>JAHZJZ010000105.1 GCA_022600655.1 Campylobacterota bacterium
TAGTTTTATTGTTATCTACATGCTCTACTACTTCACTCTGTGCAAATCCTTGACTACTTAGTAGTGCTATTAACATCAAAGGGGCAAAAGCCCCTTTTGTTTTTTCTATTATTTTTTTCATCTTATTTACCTTTATATTTTATTTCTCTTCTTTTCTTCTAAAAAACAAACCTACTAATCCACCTAAAATCAGTGTAATTAAGATACCAAGTCCTCCTAGGGCTGGTACATTGTCTTCTGTTTGACATGCTTCAATGGAAACTCCTTCTACCGCTTGCATATTAAGAGAGATACTTGCGACGTTCGACTCTTTACCACTATTGCTTAAGACCTTATATGAGATATCTGTTGGTTTTCCTAAAAAGTCATCTTCTGGCGTAAAGGTCAATACACCACTCTCATCGACACTCCATACACCTTCACCCATTACGGTTAATGTTTTTTTATCTTCACTTAATATAAACTCTTTTTCAAACCCTTCAGGGATAACAATCTCTATAGAACCTACTTCTATATCAGCACTGTCATTCGCTAGTAAGTCTATCGTCACGATTTCACCTGGAGATGCAACAATAATATCATCTCGTATCAACATATCTATGATATTAGGAATACCATTAGCATTATCATCTGGCAGTGTTCTACCATCTATTAATTGCCCTTCTGTATCTATTTGACCATCATCATTCTCATCTACACCATCTATCTCAATAACATCCAGTAAACCATCATTATCTGAGTCCAAGTCTTTATGATTTGGTATAACATCTTTATCAGTATCTACTGGTTCATTAACAGGGGTTACCACTGTTGTTACACCATTATTATCTACATCACCATCAATCATACCGTCAACATTGGCATCATGAGTTGCATCAACTCCTGCTTCAACTAAATCAGCAAGTCCATCATTATCTGAGTCTACATCTTGGAAGTCAGCGTTTCCATCTTCATCTGTATCTACTACATCTAAATTTGTTATGGCTTCTGCTTCATCACGATTAGTTGGTAAATCTGCTGTATCTACATTGACATCTACTATGTCTACTAAACCATCTCTATCAGTATCTGTTACATCATCAACTCTACCATCACTGTCACTATCATCACCACCAGCTTCTACAATATCTAAGATTCCATCATTATCTGAATCTAAATCTCTGGAATCAACAATACCATCACCATCGGTATCTCTAGTTGCATCACCTTTCTCTTCTACTAAATCTGGAATTCCATCATTATCATCATCGATATCATGAACGTTAGCAATACCATCACCATCTGTATCTAGTCCTGGACCTGTTCCAAACTCACCAACTGTTTTATCTGTAGCATCAGGAATACCATCACCATCAGTATCAGTATTATCATCAATCACACCATCACCATTGGCATCGACAGCTACAGGAAGGTTAGGATTATTAGGCTCACTTACATCTGCTTTACCATTACCATCAGTATCAGGTAGTGTTGTGACCAAACTATTAAGGTCATCAACCAAACCATTCCCATCACTATCTGTTCCACCTGCTTCTGTTACATCTAACAGACCATCGTTATCTGAGTCTAAATCTCTATAGTTAGGTACTCCATCATTGTCTGTATCTTTATTACCTTCGATACTGTCAGGAATTCCATCGCTATCACTATCGATATCTTGGAAGTCAAACTTAGCATCAGCATCAGTATCATAAATTGGTAGAACTGTTACAGCCTTTGCATCACTAAATACGGTTGGTAAATCAGCTCTATTTTGTAACCTATCTACACTATTGGCTAAACCATCGTTATCACTATCAGCATTACTATCTACTCTACCGTTATTATCACTATCAACACCTCCAGCTTCTACAATGTCTAAAATACCATCACCATCAGAGTCTAAATCTTTTGAATCAACCGTACCATCACTATCAGTATCTCTTGAAACATTACCATTCTCTTCTACTAAATCAGGGATTCCATCATTGTCATCATCGATATCGTATTTGTCTGCAGTACCATCACCATCACTATCAGGTAATGGAGCAGTTCTAAATGTACTTGGTTTTCCATCTATTGCATCCAATACACCATCGCCATCACTATCTGTACTTCCATCAATAATCCCATCTCTGTTACTATCAATTACAGCTGGTAAATTACTGTTATTAGGAACTAAAATATTTGAACTATCTCCAAACTCTACTAACGTATCTTCTTCATCAATAATACCATCACGATTAACATCAGCACCACCTACTTCAGCTACATCATTTAAACCATCATTATCTGAGTCTAAATCTCTGTAGTTTGGTGTCGTATCAGCATCACTATTTGCTGGTTCAGCTATAGGAGTTACTACGGTTGTTACCCCATTAGCATCTACAGCACCATCTATCTTCCCATCATGATCAGCATCATTACTTACATCTGTTCCAGCTTCTACAAGGTCAGAGAGTCCATCATTGTCAGAATCTACATCTTGGAAATCTCTTTTGCTATCCCCATCAGTGTCTATTACAGGAAGGGTTGTCAGTACTTTTGCTTCATCAGATGTTGTTGGTATATTCCCTATAGTTGGTTCAACATCAACTACATCAGCAAGACCATCATTGTCACCATCAGTTGCATCATCAACTCTACCATTCTTATCACTGTCCACACCACCTGCTTCTACAATGTCTAAAATACCATCATTATCTGCATCAAGGTCAAGTCTATCAACAATACCATCTCCATCGGTATCTCTAGTTGCATCTCCATTCTCTTCTACTAAGTCAGGGATTCCA
>JAHZJZ010000106.1 GCA_022600655.1 Campylobacterota bacterium
GTTCTAAAGATAAGGTAGGCATTGTCCTGAAAGATAATGCTTATGGGCATGGGTTGGAGTTAATGGCACAACTCTCAGCTGAGTTTGGGTTAACCCAAGCTGTGGTACGTAGCTATGATGAAGCCCAGACAATAAAACCCTACTTTAATCAGATATTGATTTTAGGTGATAGAGCCTGTGTGGATGAACAGTGTTCCTTTGTCCTAAATAGTTTGGATGATATAGCACATGCACAAAAGGGTTCATCTGTTGAGTTAAAAGTTGATACAGGGATGCATCGTAATGGTGTAGCATTAGATGAGCTAGAAGAGGCTCTAAAGTTAATTCAAAATCAAGAACTCTTGCTCAAAGGGGTGTTGACCCATAACCGTTCAGCAGATGAGTTAAGTTCAGAACTTTTTTGGCAACAGAAGCAGTTTGAACAGGTTAAAGAACGTGTTAAGGCTTTTGGTTTTTCTAACATTCGGTTTCACTCTTATAACTCAGCCACCTCACTGCGACTCAATTGTAAAAACCAAGATTTATTACGTTTAGGTATAGGTGCTTATGGGTACAGTGAGTTACCTTCTGTCTGTGACAGCTTAGCACTAAAACCAGTTTTATCACTTTGGGCCAAAAGGGTTGCAACACGAACGATTAAAAAGGGTGAAAGGGTAGGGTATGGGGGTACTTTTATGGCTCCTAAAGAGATGACTCTCTCTACTTATGACCTTGGTTATGGTGATGGCTGGATGAGGTCAAATAGTTTTGAACCTTTTGTGACGGCTGAAAATGTACCTATTTTAGGGCGTGTCTCTATGGACTACATTACCCTAGAGAGTGAAACAGAGGAGGTCTGTGTAGTAGCTGATGCTTTAGATGCCGCCAAACAGGTAGGTACTATCTCTTATGAGATAATGACGCTACTAGGAAAAGATATTAAACGGATTGTAGTATAGGTATGCTAAAAGCATTGGGGAAAATGACACCATCAACCCCTACTTTTGCCATTGTTTCAATCTCATTATCGTTTTCAATTTGAGCTAAAACTTGGGTATCAAATAGATAGTTTTGGGCAATAGGCATAAGCTCTTTTGCTAACATTTTATCAGTAATAACATATTGGCACTGCATAAGGTTGGCAAAAACAGCCTCTTCAATACTATGAACCTCTAGTGCATAGCCAATATGGTTTTGTTGACAATAGTGTGCAAGTTCTAATGATGAGGGTAGAGGGGTAAGAAACAGTATACTATTGGCTGGTGTTTGTTTGATATCATCAATAGAAGAGAGAGGGTAAAAGCATTCACTCTCTACCCAAGGGTGTCCAAAAATTTTCATAAAACTACTTTAACTTCTTTGATTTTTCAAGACACTCATTTGAACAGTAAGCTTTTCGGTGATAGATGAGTGCATCCTCTTCGGTCATATAAGTTCCACAGTTGGCACACTCTGAAGTGGCGTCTATTTGTCCGAACTCATGCTCTTCTTTAGTAGACTTTTTTTTATCTATAAAAGGGAGTTTCCCCCCTAAAAATCGGTAGATAACAGCTGCAACGACTGCAAAGATTATAAACTTAAGTAACACTATTTACCCTTTTATATAAAGATAGTTTCTTTGATTTTTTTCGATTATATCATAATTTAAAGAGGAGTCAACTGCTTCTAGTTCATTAAAAACCTGTTCCCCTTTATAGAAGAGAAATCTAGTAGCATCATCTTGAAGGTGCTTAGTCAGTGAGAGCAACATTTTAGTGTTAGTAACGGCACGTGAAGTGATGAGTTCAAATGGTTGTTCACTATAATACTCTTCAACTCTCTTTTTAACGACGGTGACATTATCAAGTTCTAGCTCTATGGTTACAAATTTTAAGAATGAAGCACGTTTATTTCTTGGTTCACAGAGTACGACTTTAGTCTCTGGATAGGCTATAGCCAATATCATACCTGGAAATCCAGCTCCTGTTCCTACATCTAAGATAGAGTTAGGAGTATCTATAAATTCACAAGGGTAGAGAGAGTCTTCAATATTGGCTTCTACCTCACGCTCTGTTTTAGCACCTGTTAAGTTGTGTATACGGTTCCACTCCAACAAGAGAGAAGTAAATTTTTTTAATTTTTCATTTTTCATTTTTTATTATTCACTTTTAAAGCATATGTCCTAGTTGTTCTTTTTTTACCTTAAGATAGTTTTCATTATGAGGATTAGATGACATCTGAATAGGTATACGTTCAACGATTTCCACATTAGAGAGTGAGTCTATTTTTTTAGGATTATTGGTTAAAAGACGTATTTTTTTAATATTATAGTACTCTAAAATATATTCAACAATCTCATAAGTTCTCTCATCAGCTCTGAATCCTAGTTGATGGTTGGCTTCTATGGTATTGAGTCCAGTATCTTGTAAGGCATAGGCATTCACTTTACCTAGTAGTCCAATATTCCGTCCCTCTTGTCGATGATAAATAATCATACCATTTTTATCGGCAATAAGTTCTTGAGCGTGAGCCAGTTGTTCTCCACAGTCACATTTTTTTGAAGAGAGTGCATCACCCGTTAAACACTCTGAGTGTACACGTACAGTAGGGGTATCACTCAGCTCATCAGTAAAGATAGCTAGATGTTCTCTCTCACCCTCTTTAAAGGCTTGAATATTAAAGGTACCATATTTAGTTGGCAGTTTTGCAACGTTAGAAATTTCGATTTGTTTCATGGGCAAAATTATATCAGTTTATCATTATGAAAGTGGTGAAATAACTAAAAGTTATTTTTAGATAGTACTGCTTTAGTTCATTAATATTTAGAAATATAATGTGTAAAATATGGAATTTATATATGTAAAAATTGGATTTTGTATGCTATACTGTTTTTATGATTAAAAGAAAAATAGAGAAAAAACTAACAACAGCTCTTAAAAACTTTAGAATAGTGATGCTCAATGGTGCAAGACAATCAGGAAAAACAACACTGGTAAAGATGTTAGCCAAAGAGCAAGGAATGGACTATATTACTTTAGATGATACCGATAAACTCAATCTTGCCAAAGTAGACCCCAAAAACTTTTTAGCTTTTTATGCTAAGAAAAAATTGGTTATAGATGAGATACAGTTTGCTCCAGAGCTTATCCCTTATATTAAAACCATGGTCGATGAAAAAAATGAGAAAGGGATGTTTTTGCTAACAGGCTCTGCTGATTTTATGCGTATGCATGAGATTACTGAGTCTTTAGCAGGGCGTATGGTTCGTTATACACTTTATCCTCTCTCTCATGCTGAACTTCGAGAAAAAAAAGAGAATGTGCTTGATATGCTTTTTGTAGAAGGGTTTACTTCACTTCAAAGTTATGCCTCATTAAGTGATGTTTTGGAATCAACTTTGCGTGGTGGATACCCTGAAATTATTGAATATGATAGAGCATTACGGGATGATTGGTTTGCCTCTTATGTAGAGTCACGTATTCAAAAGGATATTTTGGAACTCAAATCTATCTCTTTGTCCAAACTGCATCTTATAAAATCACTACTGCAACTCTTAGCAACCTATGATGCTGAATTACTCAACTATGACAAAATAGCCAAAAAACTACAGATAGATAATAAAACGGTTCTCTCTTATGTGGGGTTACTTGAAGCGATGTATATTATCAAGATTGTTCCCTCTTATCATGTTAATGCCTCTCTTCGTGTAATTAAGTCACCTAAAGTACATTTTTTAGATACAGGACTGCTCTCTTATCTGCTTCATATAGATAGTGAAAATCTCTTTTTGTATAAAGATGAAAAATATGGAAGTGTGATTGAAAATTTTGTCTATAGTGAGCTATTAAAAGAGTCAAGCTATACGACTGAAAGTGTAAATATTTATCATTTTAGAGATTTGAGAAAACGAGAGGTTGACTTGGTACTTGAACATAGAAATGGCAAGATTATAGGAGTTGAAGTCAAGGCAAAAGCAAGTATCAAAAAAGATGACTTAAAAGGGATGATAGCGTTAGCTAAAGAGAGTAAAGATAGATTCCTTAACGGAATTATCTTTTATGGTGGTGAGGAGATTAAGCCTATTTCAGTTGATGGATTTTTATTTTACTGTTTGCCATTAGGGATTTTGGCTTGACATATCAAAGCTATTAATCAACTATAAATATTAGAGTGATAAAATACAAAACTCAAAACAATAAAAAGGTAACCAATGTTTACACGCTTTAGACGAAAACGAATCAATCCAGTTTTAAGAGATTTACTTCAAGAGACACACTTAAGTGTTAATGACTTTATCTATCCACTGTTTATAAGAAGTGGTGAGGGTATTAAAAATGAGGTAGCGTCAATGCCAGGTGTTTTTCAGATGAGCATTGATGAGGTGATTAAAGAGTGTGATGTGCTTAAAGGGCTTGGTATCTACTCTATTATACTTTTTGGAATTCCTGATACTAAGGACTCTGTAGGGTCTGATGCGATGTGTGAACATGGAATTATCGCTTCTGGTATACGTGCCATTAAAGAGGCTCACCCCGATATGTTTGTGGTAACTGATTTATGTTTTTGTGAATATACAGATCATGGTCATTGTGGTGTACTTGACCCTGTGTTAGAGACGGTTGATAATGACATTACATTAGATAATTTAGCAAAACAAGCAGCTGTACATGCTAAAGCTGGAGCTGATATGATTGCTCCTAGTGGCATGATGGATGGGATGATAACAGCCATTAGAGATGGACTTGATATGGTAGGCTTTTCACATATTCCTATCATGTCTTATTCGACTAAGTTCTCATCAGCTTACTATGGTCCATTTAGAGATGTAGCAGAGAGCAGTCCAAGCTTTGGTGACAGACGCTCATACCAGATGAACCCAGCAAACCGAAAAGAGGCGATTCTAGAGAGTCTTGAAGATGAAAAAGAGGGAGCTGATATTCTGATGGTAAAACCAGCATTGGCGTATTTGGATATTGTAAGAGATATTAAAGAGAACTCTTCATTACCATTGGCTGTCTATAATGTGAGTGGTGAGTACAGTATGTTAAAAATGGCAGCGAAGGCTGGAGTTATTGATTATGAAAAAGTGATGATGGAGACAATGATAGGGTTTAAACGAGCAGGTGCAGATATTATTATTAGCTACCACGCTAAGGAGGTAGCAGAGTTACTGTAGGGGTAGACCGATGTGTCTGCCTACCCCTACTCTTCTCCGTCAATTTCTTTAGAGAGTTCAGCTAACTGCTCAAGGTAAGTATCTTCTCCCTTTTGGGTGGATACTTTAGGTGCTTCTATTGATTTAGAGACAGGTAGACTACTCTCTTCTTTATCAATCTCTTTAGCAAGTTCCTCTTTAACCTCATTAGCAATCTGTTCCATATCTTTTTGAGATGTTTCGGTAGCAGATGAATTTTCATCTATAGAGACCTCTTCTTTTGCTGCCTCCTCTTCTAACTCTTCTATATTATCAAGCATCGCAGCTTTTGGTAACGCAGGAGCTGCACTTTCACTCTTTTCTGCCTCTTTACTCTCGGTAATGTATTGGTAACCATAGATACCAAGACCTAAAATAATAGCAACGAGTCCAAGAATGATGATTATTTTTAAAAAAGTATTGCTCTGTTCATCACTGCTAGAGTCGTTGAGTATTTGAGATTTATAGGCTTCACTAAAACTTGTTTCTTCATCATTGTTTTGTAAATTGTTATCGAACACAGATGTCCTTTATTGAACTTTTATATATATTGTAAATTTTATTTTTTCTTAAATTACTAAGGTTATTCTATCATAAAGTTCACTAAGATTTCTTTTAAATCACTGTTTTTCACAATTTCTTACACAATTTTACAGTTTCTACGGTTTATTTTGTTATAATGTCAAAGATTAATAAAAATTAAAAAAAAGGGAAGTATCAATGTTAGAATCAACGCTTTTATATTGGGTTATGGGAATTTTTTTCGTAATAGCTGTACTTATCTTGATGTTTTATACAGTAGGTTTTGATAAATTTATGCCAATTGTTGTGGTAGACTCACAAGAAGAGTGGGTTGTTGACCGTTTAGGAAAAGATCGTGTTTTAGGTGAGGGACTTAATCGTATTATCCCTGGTCTTGATAGGGTTGAAGCAAAAGTAACGCTTAAAGAGCAACCTATTGATCCCCCTGAGCAGGAGATTGTCACTAAAGATAATATCACTATCAAAGTAGATATGATTGCAATGATTAAAATTGTAGATTCTATGAAGGCTGTCATGGAAGTAGAAGACTATAAAGAGGCAGTTCAGAGCTTGATTATGACCAGTGTGGTTGATACTATGGGTAAAATGGAGCTTAAAGATATTCAAACGCAATTAACAGATATCTCTAAAAAGGTTATAAGTCATATTGAGGAAGAGAGTTTACGCTGGGGTGTTAAGTTAACACAAGTTAAATTTGAGAGTGTTAACTACTCTGATGATATTAAGAAATCAATGGAGCAGATTACCATTTCTGAAAATAAGAAAAAAGCAATGATTACTGAAGCTGAGGCTAAAAAAGAGGCAGCACAAAGAGAAGCTGAAGCTTTATTACATAAAATTGAAATTCTTCAGAAAAATATGCCAGATATGAGCAATGAGAAGATTTTAGAGTTTACTAAATCATTAGATTATATTAACTCAATGAAAAATTTATCGTCATCAGAGAATGCTAAGTTTGTAATATACCCTTCAGATGTACAGCAATCTATGGATAAGGCGATGGGTGTTGAGTATATGACTCAGGCGATGAATCAAAAATCATAAGGATACTATAAAATTATGTTTTTTTTTAGTAAACTTATAAACGAAAAGACAAAAACAAAAATACAAAAAAGTAAAGGGGTAGGAATGTTTTTTATTACAGGGATGTCTACGTTTACGTGGATACTATTAGCCTATGTAGGATTACATTTAGGACAGGATTATATATCGGCGATTAAAGATGTGAGTTTAAATACCATTGTATTAACACATCATATGGGACCAGATAGAGACTTTATTATTCGTGTTAGAGAACTTTTTTTAATTGTGGGTTCGTTGGCACTCTTTATTGAGATTGCAAAAGCTGCAACAACCAACAAGTTTAACGGAGCAGAGACACTTTTAAGTTTTGTGGTCGCTGTTGTATTTGTGGTACTTTTCTTTATGGTCTCTTGGGCTCAAAATGCAACTTTCTTAGTGTTAGCACTGATGTCATTTATTGATGCAACAGGTGGATTTATTATTGAACTGAACGCTGCTAAACGAGACTTTGCCATTGGTTAAAAACGCTCTTAAAACCCCTCATCTTCCTTCTGAAGATGAATATATGGTAATAGGTGATATTCATGGGTGTATTGATGAGTTACAGCAACTTTTAATTCAAAATGGATTTCAAATCAATCACCAAGGTCTCATTGAGACCACTCCTCTAACAGATAATCGTTCTATAATACTGCTTGGAGACTTTATCGATAAGGCAAGTTCTTCAAAACTTACGGAAACGATTGAGTTTATCTATCATAACTACTTTCACCTTAACCAAAAGAGGCAACAGTTTTATCTTATTATGGGTAATCATGAACAGATGGTTTATCGATATATTACCAATGATACTACCTTAGAGGTAACGCCTAAGCGATTAAGTGATAAAGAGAAATACTACAATACCGTGGCACTGTTAGAGACAAACAGTGTGTTAAAAGCTAAATTTTTAGAACTATATGAAGAGTGCTTTACATGGTTAAAGTATAGTCACAGTGAAGCGTTCTCTGTAACATTAACCCATGCTCCCTGTCCCGTAGAACATTTGGGAAAAGAGGATGAAACCTCTGTTAATAAAATGATTAAGTGTACTTCTCGTAGTAAAAATCCTGACATGAGACTAGATGACTTGA
>JAHZJZ010000107.1 GCA_022600655.1 Campylobacterota bacterium
ATCTTAATACTGTAAAAAGAAACCTTCAAGATAAACGATACAGAGAGAAGCAAAAAGAGAAAAAAGAAGAGCATAGTGAAGAGAAATCAAAAAGTTTCTTAACACAAGAGTTTCATTTGAGTGACTATGTGAACTTACCTGAGGGTACGGTCAATATACTAATTTTTATTGCATTTTTACTCATTCCCTATACTGTGGGAATCAGTTTTATATTTTTTATTGTGGCTGGAGCAAGTTTAGAGACTTTTGAAGGCATAGATATTACAGAGTACTCTATCTATTGGGCGATAGGATATGAAGTGATTGCAGTGACACTCCTCCTACTAATTTTTAAGAGTGCCATAAACTTTCGTAAATTTAAAAAAGATGAGCATTAATCTAAATTAAGCTCATTTACCAAATATTTTCCCGTATAGGAACCTGTCTCTTCATGGGTTTTGGCTACCTCTTCAGGTGTTCCTGTTGCGATAATCATTCCCCCTTTGTTACCACCCTCTGGTCCCATATCGATAATATAGTCAGCATTTTTTACCATATCAAGATTATGCTCAATCACCACAACAGAATTACCTAAATCGACTAGATGATGCAAAACACCTGTTAATCTATCGACATCGGCAAAGTGAAGTCCTGTCGTTGGTTCATCTAAAATATAGAGGGTATTTCCTGTATCTTTACGGCTTAACTCTTTACTTAGTTTTATACGCTGAGCTTCACCACCAGAAAGTGTTGTGGCATTTTGCCCTAAGGTAATATAGTCAAGCCCAACATCCATTAAGGTTTTCAGTTTAATGGCTATAGAGGGAACTGCTTTAAAAAACTCCATCGCTTCAGTTACTGACATGGCTAATACATCAGCGATTGATTTACCTCGATACATCACCTCTAATGTCTGTGCATTGTATCGTGTACCGTGACAGGTATCACACGTTACTAAGACATCTGGTAAGAAGTGCATCTCTATTTTTATCTGTCCATCACCTGTACATTTTTCACATCGTCCCCCTTTAACATTAAATGAGAATCGTCCTATTTTATAACCACGAAGTTCAGCCTCTTTGGTTTGAGCAAAGAGTTTTCGTATCTCATCCATGACTCCTGTATAGGTTGCAGGGTTTGAACGTGGGGTTCTTCCTATAGGGCTTTGGTCTAAGTAAATCACCTTATCTACATGTTCTAAACCATTGACCTCTACACCATCTACTTTGGTAACTTTTCTGGCATGATTGAGTAGCTCTCTTGCTACTGGCAATAGCGTTTGTAAAATCAATGAACTCTTACCACTCCCACTCACTCCTGTGATACAGACAAAGTTTTTTAGAGGAATTTTTGCTGATATATTGGAGATATTGTTCAAAGTAACATTGTTAATCTCTATCCAATGCTCTTGAGGTTTATCGTGAGGATAAGAGATATCTTTAGCTCCAAACAGATACTGGGCTGTAAGTGTTTTGGCTTTCATCATCTTTTTACCTGTTCCAGCAAAAACCACTTCCCCTCCAAACTTACCAGCTCCTGGACCGATGTCTATCACATAGTCAGCAGACATAATGGTCTCTTTATCATGCTCTACCACTATCACAGAATTCCCTTTCTCCTGCAGTGAACGAAGCGTTCTTATGAGCTTCAGAGTATCTCTCTCATGCAGACCAATACTTGGTTCATCTAACACATACATCACCCCTGTAAGTCCTGAACCAATCTGTGAAGCAATCCGTATACGTTGTGCTTCACCACCAGAGATGGTTCGTGCATCACGACTCAGTGTCAAATAGGTTAACCCCACATCATAGAGGAAAAATAGACGCTCTTTTATCTCTTTTAAAACCGAAGCAGCAATCAACTTCTGCTGTTCACTCAAGTGAGAAAAGTTCTCTTCATCAGCAAAGTAGTGATAGCAGTTCTCAATCGACATATCAATCACATCAGCAATATTTTTCCCCTCTATCTTTACAGCCAATGATCGAGGACGTAGACGATGCCCTTCACATCTATCACACACTTTCTCAGTCATATACTCAGACATATCTTTCTCATCAGAGAACATATCATGAGCAAATTTAACCACACCTGGCCATTCACGTTTGAGTTTATGACGTTTCCATGTAAATTCTACGTCATTACCTCCCCCATAGAGAATTGAACTCTTCTGATACTCTTCTAAACTCTCATAAGGTACATCTATAGGGATATCATTCTGTTCACAGTAGGCATTTAAAAATTTTGTATAGTAACTTTTGTTAAACCCATACATAATCTTTACAGCTCCCTTATCGATACTAAGGGCTGAGTCAATTACCTTTTTAAGGTCTATTACATAGCGAATACCCAAACCATCACAGATAGGACAAGCCCCTTTAGGTGAGTTAAATGAGAACGATACAGGCTCTAAAGGTTCAAAACTAAGTTTACAATCAAAACATGCCAAGTGTTCAGAGTAGTGAATATGTTGTCTATCTAGGTTAAACTCTTCATAATTAAGTACCTCAAGCTCTACCTCTCCATATGACTCTTTAAGTGCTTTTTCAACATCTTGACCGATTCTATCACGGCTCTCCTCTTTAATAACCACTCTATCAATCACCACTTTAATGGTATGCTTTTTGGTTTTAGAGAGTTCTATCTCTTCATCGAGACGAACCATTACCCCATCAATCATCGCACGAACATACCCTTTATGACGAAGTGACTCTATCATATCGGCAAAGGTTCCCTTTTTCTCTTTGACCAAAGGAGCCATAATGACCAATTTTGCCCCATCAGGAAGCTTTAAAACCTCTTCAATAATATCGGCTGCCGACATAGAAGAGATGGGCTTAGCACACTCATGACAGTGCTGTTTTCCTACTCTAGCAAACAGAAGCCTTAAATAGTCATAAATCTCTGTAATCGTACCCACCGTTGAACGAGGGTTTTTAGAAGTAGTCTTCTGGTCAATGGCAATGGCAGGTGTTAACCCCTCTATCTTATCGACATCGGGTTTTCCCACACGTCCTAAGAACTGTCTAGCATATGAAGAGAGTGACTCTATGTAACGTCTCTGCCCCTCTGCATAAAGCGTTGAAAACGCCAATGTTGATTTACCACTTCCACTAATTCCTGTAATAACCACTAACTCATTTTTGGGGATTTTTATATCTATATTTTTTAAGTTGTTCTCTTTGGCTCCAAAGACTTCAATCTTTCCACTTCTCATTTATCTGTTTCCTAAAACCATAATTTTTTAACTAATATTAATAGTGCTACTGAGTACATAATGACCAAATAGAGTTTATGTTTTGATGAACTTACATGGTCTTTTAACCATACTCCAATATAAACTCCAAGCAACGATGCCACAGCCACATAGATTCCTTTTTCTAAATCGATATGACCTACTGTCAGGTGACTCAATAACCCAGCGACCGATGAAAAGACCACAAAAAAGAGTCCTGCACTCACAGCCTTTTTAATGGGGTAGTGTAAAAACCCTGCCAAGATAGGCGTTAAGAGTATCGAACCACCAACCCCTAAACTAATAGAAAATATACCAATAACTGCACCTACCACAAAAAGGACCATAGGATTCAGTACTCTTACGCTTCCATCATCTTTTATTTTCGCAGAAAAGAGTCGGTAGAGTGCAAAAATAAGCAGTCCTAAAAAGAGATACTCTAGTGATTGGCTTGATACCATGGTTGAGACATACGCTCCTAAAAAACCACCAAGAAAACCACCAACACCAACCCAAATCCCCTCACCTAAAATCAGCGAACCTTTTTTATGGTTGAGGTATGAACCATAAACAGAGCTAAACACCATCTGAACAATAGAGATTCCAATGGCTGTCTTAATATCAATACCAAGCAACATTAATAGTGGAACCAAAATCATTCCTCCACCAATGCCAAAAAAACCAGAAAGTGCACCTACAAGCACACCTGTAAAGATAAGGATTAACTCCATTAAAACACTCCTAAAAATTAAAGAGGGATTATAGCATTAATAATGTTTTATGTATATTTATAGATTCTAAAGGTCATTCACTCTAAACAAAATATCACAATCAATGTTTTATTATATTATTTTTAAAGTTGAACTTTAATGTGATTTTTATATATGTTTAACATCTCTTCTTTGCTAGA
>JAHZJZ010000108.1 GCA_022600655.1 Campylobacterota bacterium
GGATATAATAGAGTGAAAATATTAACCATATTGGGAGCAAGACCACAGTTTATAAAAGCAGGAAGTGTTAGTAGGGAGATAATAAGATATGATGAGATAGAAGAAGTGATTGTACATACAGGACAACACTACGATACAAATATGTCTGATATTTTCTTTGAAGAGATGAAAATCCCAAAACCAAACTATTTTTTAGGTATTGGTGGGAAGTCTCATGGAGCTATGACAGGTCAAATGATAGAAAAAATTGAAGAAGTAGCATTAAAAGAACAACCTGACTGGATTATGGTTTATGGAGATACAAATTCAACATTAGCTGGTGCTATCATTGCAAGTAAACTGCATATTAAGTTAGCACATATTGAGGCAGGGCTGAGAAGTTTCAATATGAAAATGCCTGAAGAGGTGAATCGAATTTTAACGGATAGAGTGAGTAATACTTTATTCTGTCCAACTGACACAGCTGTACAAAATTTAAAAAATGAAGGTTTTGATAACTTTAACTGTAAGATAGTAAAGTCTGGTGATGTTATGCAAGATGGAGCTATTTTTTATAAAAAATTTGCTCATAAACCAAGTTGTATTATTCAAAGTGAATATATTTTATGTACGGTTCATCGAGCTGAGAATACAGATGATGAAGTACGACTACGAGCTATTTTTGAAGCATTAGAAGAGGTGGGCAAAGAGAAGCAAGTTATTTTACCTCTTCATCCTAGAACAAAAAAGATTATAGAAAGTTTAGGACTAAAGATTCAAAACTTGACCATTATAGAACCTGTAGGGTATCTTGAAATGGTATGGTTGATTGATAACTGTTCATTAGTAATGACAGATAGTGGTGGATTACAAAAAGAGGCATTCTTTTTTGAAAAACCATGTATTACATTAAGAGATGAGACAGAGTGGATTGAGTTGGTTGATAATAGATTTAATGTTTTAGTTGGAGCCAATAAAGACAAGATAGTAACTTCATATAGAGAGCAACAATTTAATAATGATTTTGCAGTTGATCTCTATGGTATGGGAGAAGCGAGTCGAAGAATTATTGAAGAATTAATAAAGTAGTAGAGATGTATTTAGTTGAAGAGTTTTATCGCAAGGTTTTGAAGAAAGAAGCACCTTATTATACTAAATACTCTTTTTTAACAATTATTTGGAAACCTATAAGAAAATATATTAATGTGGTTATTATTCCTAATACTCCATTTAGTAGTTTAAGGATTTATCTTTATCGAGTAATAGGGTTTAAAGTTGGGAAAAATGTTTTCATTGGTATGAAGTGCTATCTAGATGATTTAGCTATTGATAAAATTGTTATTGAAGACAATGCTATTATCTCATATGGATGTTATTTTGCTTGTCATGGTAAGGGGCAAGGGCATACACAGATTATAATTAAAGAGGGTGCATATATAGGTATGAGATGTAATTTAATTTCAGGTCATAGGGGCATTACGATTGGAGAAAATAGTATTGTTGGTGCAGGAAGTCTAGTAAATAGGGATATCCCTTTTAATGCAAAAGCAGTAGGTGTTCCGATTAAAATTTTAGATGATAAGGAAAACATTGAATCAAATTAAACATATCACTATAATAAATCAATATATTGGTTCTCCCTATCATGGAATGGAGTATCGTCACTATTTTTTAGCAAAGAACTTGATAGAACAAGGTTATAAAGTTACTTTGATTAGTGGTTCATATTCTCATCTTTTTACTTCTCTACCTAAAGTAGAACAAGGGTTTACAAAAGAGATGATAGATGGTATAGAGTATATATGGGTAAAAGTTCCATTCTATAAGACATCTAAATCAATAGGACGAATATGGAATATGTTCTATTTTTCATGGAAATTAAACTTTTTAAAGGATATTTCTCCATCACATATTTTAGTCTCTTCTCCTTCTCTTTTCCCTGTAAAAGTTGCTAAAAAACTTACGAGAAAGTTTAATACAAAATTTTTATTTGAAGTACGAGATATATGGCCATTAACTTTAGTTGAACTTTCAAATATAAGTGAAAATAATCTTTTGATACGTTTGATGAAACATTATGAAAAATTTGCTTATAAACATGCTGATAGTGTAATCTCTTTACTCCCGACAGCACAAGAGTATTATATATCACAAGGGATGGATAAAAATAAGTTTATATATTTACCAAATGGTATTGAAATAAAAGATCAAGAGGTCATCTCTTTACCTGAGTCCGTAGTATCCAAAATTCCAAAAGATAAGTTTATTATTGCCTATAGTGGAACAGTTGGTATTGCCAATAATCTTGACTATTTAGTGGATGTGGCAGACCTTCTAAAAGAAAGAGATGATATACATTTTATTATTTTAGGACAAGGTGGAGAGAAAAAACGATTACAAGAACGGACTATATCATTAGGGCTGAAAAATTTTACTTTTTTAAACCCTGTTAGCAAAGAGCAAGTTGGAACTTTTTTAAAGTATGTTGATGTCGCATTTATCTCTTTATTGCCTGAAAAGCTTTTTAAATTCGGTGTATCTCCTAATAAAGTTTTTGATTATATGTATGCTAAAAAACCTATTATTTGGGCTATTGAGGCAGGAAATAATTTAGTAAAAGAGGCAAAGTGTGGTTATAGTGTTCCTTTAAATAATATTAATACACTAAGAGATACAATCATTAAGTTAAGTCAATTATCATTGCCAACACTTAATGAATTAGGAAAAAATGGATATAATTTTGTGATAGAACATCATTCATATAAGATATTATCAGAAAAATTAATCACATCAATTGGGGAGAAATAATGTTTAAAACAAATGAGTTAAATTGGAAAGAGATAGGCATATTAATTTTAATTGCATATGCCTTTAGTTTTGCTATACGTATGATATGGTTTTGGCAATTTAAAGATGCATCTGCATTTTATTGGAATGATCAGTTGATGATTAATACTAATGATGGATACTTTTTTGCATCAGCCGTAGAGTATCTTTTAAATGGAGCTCATGTAGATAATCCAAGGGTTCATATAGCAATTGAAAGTTATCCAGGTGTCGTATATACTACTTACTTTCTTGCTAAATTCACACCTATGTCACTTGAAACAACATTATTATTTATCTCCTCAATAATCTCTAGTCTCGTTGTTATTCCTATCCTTCTAACGGGGAAGCTTATTAAACTGCCATGGGTTGGTTTTTTTGCTGCACTTCTGGGTTCAATTGTTTGGAGTTATTACAACAGAACCATGACAGGTTATTATGATAGTGATATGTTTTCAGTACTTCTACAGTTTACCGTTTTATATCTTTTCCTTTTAACAATATACTCCAAGGAGGATAAAAATATTTTATGGTTAGCTTTTTTTATATTACTATATCCACTGTTTTATCCACAAGGATTGAGTCTTATATATGCGATATTTTTCTTATGGATTCTTTATCAACTGATTTTTCAAAGAGATGATAAGAATAGTTATCTATTTATTATTATAGCATCAGTGTCACTTTGGGCAGTACCTGTCTGGAGTAAAATATCTATTATTGTTTTACTGTTTATATTTATTGAAAAGATAAAAGATAGATTAGATATAAAAAAGTTTTTCTATTTAACACTATTCGCATTATTAGTGTTTTTTTTATTTGGTAATGTATTTACTCTTATTTTAGCAAAAATTATCATATATACAGAGAGAGGTGTTACAGATAGTGGTTTACACTTTTATCAAGTAATTCAAACGGTAAGAGAAGCAGGTTCAATTTCTTGGGAGACAGTAGCTAATCGGATTATTGGAGGACCACTACTGTTAGTATTAAGTATGATTGGTTATTTGATTTTAGTATTTAAACACAAACAGTTTCTAATAGCATTACCCCTTTTAGGTGTGGGTGTTTTTGCGCACTGGGCAGGGTTACGATTTACAGTATATGCGGTTCCTGTTGCAGCATTTTCAGTAATATATCTATTTTATGTGATAACTTCAAGCTTTATTAAACAGAAACAAGTGGCATATTCTCTATTTGTAGTGTTATCTCTTTTATCTCTCTATCCTAATATCATACATATTGTTGGGTATAAAGTACCAACTGTTTTAAATAAGACGGAAGTTCAAGACCTTGATAAGTTAAATATTATTTCAGACTCTAAAGATTATACTCTTGGTTGGTGGGACTATGGATATCCAATTTGGTTTTATTCTGACACATCGACACTGATTGATGGAGCAAAACACCATAATGATAATTTTATAATTTCTAAAATTATGTTTTCAAGTTCCCCCCAACAAGTTGCTAACTTAAGTCGTTTAGCTATAGAAAGATATGTTGATTCTAATTATTCTATAGTTGCAAATAATATTTTTAATACAAAAGAAAATCCAAAAAAATTACTTAATGCTTTAAAAGAACCTAGCTATGAATTACCTAAAAAAACAAGGGATATCTATCTCTATATGCCATACAGAATGATGCGTATTTTCCCAACAGTTGGAGTTTTTGGAAACCTTGATTTGACAACAGGAAAAAAAGAGAGAAATATTATTTTCTATCCAACAAATGTAGCAAAACAGAATGGCCCTGAGCTAATTTTTGCAAATGGAATAATGTTTAATATGCAAAGAGGAACATTAAGTATTGGAAATCAAGAGGTAAAAGTACATCGTTTTGATGCAGTACAATATCAACCAATGGGTAAATCAAAAGGAAAAACAGAGTTAATGAATATTGATGGTACTTATTGTGTTGTTTATCTGAAAACCTATGATAGTTTTGTGGTGATGGATAGAGAAACATATAACTCAGCATATGTGCAGATGTTTATGTTGGATAAACATGATGAAAATCTGTTTGAGTTAGTTGTCTCTTCACCATATAGTAAAATATATAAGGTTAAAAGGTAAATATATTGACATCTTGGGGGAGATTTATAAAAAGGGCTTTTGATATACTATTCGCACTAGTAGGTATAAGTTTGACATTTTGGATTATGCTACTTGCTTTTATTGTAGCTTCGTTTGAGACAAAAAGTTTTGGTCTTTTTATGCAAAATAGAGTTGGGAAACATGGAAAAATTTTCCGTGTTTTTAAAATCAAAACAATGAAAGTAGTAGCTGGAGTAGAGACAACTGTAACAACTTCTAATGATATGCGTATTACTAAAAGTGGAAAGTTTTTTAGAGATACAAAAATAGATGAACTTCCACAATTGTTTAATGTATTGTTCGGAAGTATGAGTTTTGTAGGTCCAAGACCTGATGTAGAAGGTTATGCTGATAAACTTCAAGGAGATGATAGAGTTATATTAAGTATCCAACCAGGAATAACAGGACCAGCATCCTTAAAGTATAAGAATGAAGAAGCGATATTATCAGAACAGTCTAATCCTAAAATCTATAATGATACTGTTATCTGGCCAGATAAGGTGATTATAAATAAATCGTATATTAAGCACTGGTCACTTAAAAGTGATATACAATATATTATCAAAACTGTTATAGGATAAGTGATGCAACGACTTTTTTTATCACCACCACATATGAGTGGCAAAGAGCAAGAGTATATTGCTAAGGTATTTGAGAGCAACTATATTGCTCCATTGGGTGAATATGTTAATAAGTTTGAAGAGAGTATAAAAGAGTATACAGGTGCTTCTTATGCTTTAGCTCTCTCATCTGCCACGGCTGGGTTACATTTAGCACTGCGTGTGTTAGGTATTGGCAGAGATGATTTGGTTTTAGCTTCTTCTTTTACTTTTATAGGTTCAGTGTCTGCTATTTTATATCAAGGTGCAAAGCCAGTTTTTATTGATAGTGATGAGAGTTGGAACCTGAGTCCAGAACTGTTGAAAAAAGCGATAAAAGAGTTACCAAAGAAGCCGAAGGCTTTAATCTTGACACATCTATATGGAGAAGTGGCAAAACTAGATGAAATTGTGGCTATCTGTAAAGAGAATGGGATTTACTTAA
>JAHZJZ010000109.1 GCA_022600655.1 Campylobacterota bacterium
CCGATCTCTCTATATTTTGATTGATATATTTATAGGATTGCTTCTATGAGATTTGCAATTATTATAACCCTTTTCATACTGTTTTGGATTATGTTGATTTCAAGAATTTATCAGATTAGTGTGAAGTCAAACTACTACTATGAAAACTTGGCTCATAATAATATTGAACGAAAATACTTCATTAAACCTGTTCGTGGGGAGATTTTAGATAGAAAAGGTCAACTTCTAGCGGTTAATAAGATAGGTTTTTCAATTAAAGTTGCTCCTCATCTTAAAAAAAATGGAGAGAAGTTAGAGCATATAGTTGATAGTATTGTTAAAGAGTTTCCTGACTTGAACAAAACAAAAATTATCAATAAATATGTAAAGAAAAACTCACCTTATAATCATCGATTTATACCTATTATTGATTTTATTGCTTATGAAGATATGATTGGAGCTTATCCAAAATTAACGATTAATAAGTTGTTGAAAATTGAATCGGAAACCAAACGATACTATCCATCTGGTAGTATGGCAACACATATTGTAGGGTATGTCGCCAAGTCAAATAAAAAAGATAATGCCAAAGATCCAGTTGTTGAAAAAGTAGGTGTTGTAGGAAGGACAGGACTTGAGAGACAATATAATGATGTTTTACAGGGAGAACTTGGGTATAGAACAGTAAAAGTAAGTGCAACGAATAAAGAGGTTGCAGAGTTAGAGAAAAAAGAGCCAGTAGAAGATCAAAACTTGGAATTAAATATTGATTTAAGACTACAGCAAAAAATTAATGAGTTGTTTAAAGATCAAGCTGGTGTAGCTGTAGTTATGAATGTCAATGGAGATGTTTTATCAGCTGTTAGTTACCCCTCTTATGATCCTAACCTTTTTGTTGGGGGTATCTCATCTAAAGATTGGAAAGTATTAATTAATGACTTTAACCACCCTTTTACCAATAAAATAGTCTCAGGTCTTTATCCTCCTGGTTCTACCATAAAAATGGGAATGGCATTGGCTTATGCACAGTCGGGTAAAGCCTCTCTTGATCATGCTGAGTATTGTAAAGGTTATATCAAGATAGGAAAAAATAATCATAAATTTAGATGTTGGTCAAAACATGGGCATGGAACCGTACCACTGCGTAAAGCCATTAGAGAGAGTTGTGATGTCTATTTTTATAATAAAAGTCTGCAAGTAGGAATCAATGAGATGTCCAAACATCTTAATAACTATGGTTTAGGGGTTAAGACAGGTATAGATTTACCTCGTGAGCGATCGGGGGTTATTCCTAGTAAAATGTGGAAGATGAAAACCTATAAAAAACCTTGGTTTTTAGGAGAGACGATTATCGCCTCTATTGGACAAGGCTATACATTGGTTACCCCTTTACAAATTGCACGATATACAGCATTTTTAGCAACAGAGAAGTTGCCTACACCTCATTTGGTTCATAAAATAGCAGGTGAAGTTGTAAATCCAGAGTATAGTTATGCTGAACATAATGCACACTACCTTAACACTATTCGTAAAGGGATGTATGATGTATGTAATGCACCAAGAGGTACAGCACGTAGAGCCATGTCTAAACTGCCTATTACAGTTGCAGGTAAAACAGGTACTTCACAGGTTGTCTCAATCCCTCAAGGTGAAAAGAAAAGAATGCTAGAGTCGGAAATGGAGTACTATAGTCGTTCTCATGCATGGTTAACTACTTATGCCCCTTATAAGGATCCTAAATATGTTGTTTCTGTCTTGGTTGAACATGGTGGACATGGTGGAAGTACTGCTGGACCAATTGCCGCTGAGATTTATAAATGGATGTATAAAGAGGGTTACTTTAAAGAGGAAGTAATTGCTAGAGAGTTTGAGTAATGGCTTTAGCCTCGTCATGTTCGGGACTAAAGTCTCCGATTCCAAATAACTATGACTCAATTAAGCCATAGTTCGGATAGTATTTTCTAAGAAGAGTGTTAGAAGAATAAGTAGACTAATTCCTGCAGGTTTACTGTAAAGTTTATTCGCAGTAATATAAATAAGCATAATGGTTGCTGCTGTCATGGTTGCGATATCGAAAGCATTGTTTGCTAATGAAATTGGTAGATCATTAACGAGTGCTGCCAAACCAATAACCATGGTTGTATTGGCTAGGTTTGAGCCAATAATATTTCTAATAGCCATATCAACTTTACCCTTTAGTGCGGCAGAGATAGAGATAACAACTTCAGGCAGTGAAGTACCAAAACTAATCATAATAATTCCAATAATCCATTCACTAATACCAAACTCAAGTGCAATGTCTGAAGCACTCTCTATGGCAAAATGAGCCCCACCTACTACAAAGACAAATCCAATAAGGAGTAGCCCTAATGTTATACTCCATTTAAACTCATCTACGTCTATATCTTCAATCTCTTCCGTTCCAAGTCCATGAGAGTCTTCAAGTAAAAAGAGCATATAGGCCAACATTAAAATCAATAAAAGTATACCGTCAAGTGTTCCAATTGTTCCATCAATACTCATCAATAGAAAAAGGATAATAGGAACCAATGCCCAAGTTGTGTCCTTCTTAAAGAAGTCTCTATCAGGATTGATATTTTTAGTGATGATAAAGATAATGGCTAAGACCAACGTAATGTTGAAAATATTACTACCAATAGCATTGGCTATAGCAATCTCTGGTTTACCCCCTAAACTAGCAGCTATACTTGCAGCCATCTCAGGTAAACTGGTACCCAATGCAATAATGGTTGCCCCAATAACAAACTCTGAAATGTTGAAACGTACAGCTATTTTTTCACTTTGATTAACGATAAAGTCAGCACCAACTATCAATGCCCCCATTGCTAAAATAAATATAACAAAATCCACTAATTTTTCTCCGTTCTTACTATTAGACTTTTTGGAAGGTTAAACTGTTTTATGAGTGTTTCCTCCTTTGCTCTCATCTCACCATTGTCACACTCATGATCATACCCCAAAAGGTGTAGTAATCCATGTATAAACAGCAGTGATAACTCATCATCTAAACTATGACCTAACTGTTGTGATACCTGTTGTACATAATCAGCAGATATCACGATTGACCCTAAAGGCAGATGTTTAAACTCTCCATCAAGTGGAAAACTTAGAACATCTGTTGGTTGGTCTTTCCCACGATATTCACAGTTATAGTTTTGAATGGTGAGATTATAACATATCGTTAAGTCAATTTCTCTTGGGGTTAAGGTAGAAGCTATGGTTTCTAAAGTCTGTTGATTAATATCAAGTGTTGTTGTGTTTTCAATGTTTAACATAGCTCAAAGTTTACCCACATTTCGGTAAAATACATTTAAAAAGGTTAGGAATTTATGAGTAAAAAAGCCGTCTGCATTATCTCTGGAGGAATGGACAGTGCATTGAGTGCAAAAATAGCCAAAAATGAGGGTTATGAAGTTATTGCTTTGCATTTTAATTATGGACAACGCACTGAAAAGAAAGAGTTGGAGTCTTTTAGAAAAATTGCCTCTAAACTGGATGTTATTGACTCTTATGAGATAGATTTGGACTTTTTTAAGCAGATAGGTGCCTCAGCCTTAACCGATAGTAGTTTAGATGTTCCTACAGGAGGAGTTGAGGCTGGAGTTCCTATTACCTATGTACCGTTTAGAAATGGTATTTTTATCTCTATAGCTACAGCAATTGCTGAAAAACATGGAGCTGAGGCTCTTTTTATTGGTGTGGTAGAAGAGGACAGTAGTGGTTATCCTGATTGTAGAGAGAGTTATATAGATGCTATGGAGAGTGCTATTAACTTGGGAACCAAAGATGAGACAGCGTTAAGTATAAAAATGCCACTGGTACATATGAATAAAGAGCAGATTGTGCAAAAATCTTTAGCTCTAAATGTACCTTTAGAAGATACATGGAGCTGTTATAAACAAGAAGATAAAGCTTGTGGTCTCTGCGACAGTTGTAGGTTGAGACTTAAAGGTTTTGAAAAAGCTGGTGTTTCA
>JAHZJZ010000110.1 GCA_022600655.1 Campylobacterota bacterium
CTAATGATGTGAATGCTGTAAGAGAAATGAATAATGTAGATGATTTTTACGAAGTACTATTAAGAGACTTTGAGAGTAACTTAAATACTTTAGGAGATAATGATTTTTCATCACCTAGAGCTGTTAGTGCAAATATTAAAGAGATGGCTGATGAGTTATTGGCTAATGGTATTACCAACACTTTACCTCAAAGTATTAATGATTGTAACGGAAGTCAAACTTGTGTTGATAATGTTTTAGCTCCTGTCTCTGAGGAGTTATTGATTGATGAGAATGAGTCGGTTACTATTAGTAATGATGAAACAGATAAAATCAAATCATTGTTAGTTGGTAAAATACTCTATGTAACTGCGTATCAGCAAAATATAGAGGATTACCTTGATAAAATTGTTATTAATAGTGAAGGAACTTCTATCACAGGAACAACACTTGAAGGTTCCCAAAAAGGTGAAGTTGAAACCTACACCATGAGTATAGAAAACAATAGATTCATAACAGGAGATGAATATCATATCTTTGTAAGAGAGAGTAATGATTATATAGTTTTTAATGACTTTAATAGTGATGGGACTGCTAATGGTCAATCTAGACTCTACTTTGATGAAACAAAGGCAAGAGAGTATTATGAATCATTAAAAGAAGATGAAAGTAGCTTAGCAACAGCAGTAGCTGTACCTGAAGAAGCACCTACTGCTTCACCTGACACCAATGTCTCAGATGAAAATAGTACTACTGTAGAGAACTCATCATTTACAAGAGATGATGAAAAAGAAGTAGTAACCGACAGTGATAAAGGGTTGATGTGGCAGGATGATTCAGAAGCATCTAGTGCTAGGAACACTTGGAGAGAGCAAGAAGCTGGTTTAACAGTTATCACATCACCTATGAGTAGTAATGGTGAAAGTTCAGTTACTGCCTTTATCTATTGTTCTGATTTGGTTCTAGCAGAATATACTGATTGGAGACTGCCATCATTGGCAGAGTTGACAACTCTTTCATCTGGTGAAAATAATGGAATTCAACCTAATTTCCAAAATGTTAGTTCCGAAGCATACTGGACGAGTACTGAAGAAAATGAAAATACTGCTCATATTATTGACTTTGATGTAGAAAATGCAAGCTCTGCATCATATGCTGCAAACAAAGATGAAATACATCATATTAGATGTGTTAGAACTCAATAATAAAACTTGTATATAAACTCAACTTGAACTTATGGTTAACTAAGTTAAAAAGGAGGTTCCAAACCTCCTCAACCATTAGGTCATTTTGAAGATGGTCAATCTCTTATAGAAAGTAAAGACAATTCTTACCACCTTAGATGTGTAAGAGCTGAGTAATTCAGCATCATTTTATCACACTCTCTAAAAGGTTTAATATAAGAATCATATTACAATCAATAATTCAATAAAACTTCATCTAAAAGTTCTTTAATTTCCACCATTTCACTATCTTCTAATGTTGCTATCTTTTCAATTAATCGAATATTGTCCACAGAGTGAATATGAGCAATCAAAATATCAGAGTCTTTATTTAGATTTTCTCTTTTCTTTACTCGAAATCTCAATGGTTTAGCCTCATCAATAAGAGCTGTGGTTAATGGTAAAATAACTGTTGTAGGGTAGCTACTTTGATTTAATTCATCATTTTGAAATATAACTACAGGTCGAATTTTACCAATCTCGTTTGATTTTTTTGATGGGTTTAGGTTAGCTAACCAAATTTCACTTCGTAAAGCCGTCATTTAAGGTATCTTCCATAAGTTTATATTCGTCATAATCTCTACTTGATGTTTTCTCTATGGCTTTGTGGAGTCTATTTTTTTTCTTATTCTCTAAGGATTTAGCGTAAAAACTTATCGCTTCTCTGATAATTTCGCTTCTTTTCTTCTCAAACTGTTTAGATAAACGGTTTAATATAGCTTCAAGTTCGCTATCTAGTCTTACTGTTGCTACCATAATTTCACTCCTTTGTATTTTTGTATTACAATATTTTACTATCTCTTTACTTTAATGGAACTTGACATACTTTTTTTATAAAGTCATTATCTTAGAAAGAGTATCATATATAACTAAAAAAATCGAGGGGAAAAAATGAAAAAGATAATAATGTCACTAAGCATTATAAGTACGGTATGGTTCATAGGCTGTGGAGGAGGAAGTGAAGAAGCTAAAGAGTTACTTCAACGTCTATTAAAAGTAGTAGGTATTCCTCATACCATTGTAGCTAACATCTGTCAAGATGGAAATGATAATGGTATTTGTGAAGAGTTTGAAATTCAAGCTAAAATAACCATTGATAAAGGAGATACCTTAGCCACTATCTTACATAAAGTAAGTCTAACAGATGAGGGTGAATACTTTTTAGAAAACTATGACCCCACTAAAAAGATTATCATGGAGATTGAAGATAGTGCTAATGTAAACTACAATGATGGTAAGTTTGCTTTTACCTATAATCCTGAAACCCAAGAACTCTCTATACTTCAAGCGATAATTGATGCAGGTTATTTAACACCTAATGATGTGAATGCTGTAAGAGAAATGAATAATGTAGATGATTTTTACGAAGTACTATTAAGAGACTTTGAGAGTAACTTAAATACTTTAGGAGATAATGATTTTTCATCACCTAGAGCTGTGAGTGCAAACATCAAAGAGATGGCTGATGAGTTATTGGCTAATGGTATTGTAGATACTTTACCTCAAAGTATTAATGATTGTAACGGAAGTCAAACTTGTGTTGATAATGTTTTAGCTCCTGTCTCTGAGGAGTTGTTGATTGATGAGAATGAGTCAGTTATTATTAAAGAGGAGGAGACCAAAACAACCAAAGAGCTTTTTGCTGGAAAAACATTCTATTCATATTATAGTGTAGATAATGAAGAAAAAATTGCTGAAATTATAGTAAATGATGAAGCAAATAGCTGGTCTTATCAAGAGATTGTTGGTGGAGACTCCCATGGTAATATAGCCATAGAAATAGATGGAGATAAAATTACTATATATAACAACAATGAAGATAATCCAGAAAGAAAGTCTGTGATAGCTAGAGATAAATATATTGCTATAGGTACTGATAAAAAATTCTTTTACACTAAGGCTGATGCTGATGCATTAATTAATACTGATAATACAACAGATATACACAGTTTAGATTTCAGTAACATAGGTTCACATCCAACTGCACTACACTCTCCAAATGGTGGTGAAATTTGGGACTCTGGTAAAAATCAAACTATAGAATGGGATATTAATCAACTTAATGGTAGTAACATTGACATTTATGTTTTACATGATGATCCAAGTAACTTAACAAATGTCTCTTCAAGTTTAAATGAAACCCTAAGTAATAAACGATGGTATCAATTTGCAGATGATATATCAAATACAGGAGTCTATAATGTTGACCCAATAGATTTAAATGGTGATGGTAATGCCTATGTAATTTTAATAGTATCAGCCAATCAGAACTGGGATGTCAGCAATAGTACAATGGTACTTAACAGATAACGCAGTAGAACAAATTCATTTAAGAAAACCCTCAACCAAAGGAGGTTCTAAACCTCCTTAACCTTTCAAACCTCTACCTCAACAACCCCAAAAACCCTCGTAAAATAACTTTATGATACTCCTCAAGCATCTCATCATTGACCTCTTCACCTGAACGAAGTTTTATATGTAGTTTTTCAAGTTTTTTTCGGGTATCGCTATCGATGATTTGTTCTGTATAGGACTCTTCATCTTCTAGTTTTACACTCTCTCTTAGTGCATGAGAACGTTTGGCTATTACAGAAGCGTGATAAAGTGAACGACCTAATAAAATATAAGGGAAATTAAGATTTTTCATAGGACCTATGGTGAGTTCTCGTTTTCCAAACTTTTGTCCTAAAACTTTCATCTCGTAGAGATTGTCAAACCCTATCATGGCTCCTACACCACCTACAGCACCACCTATAAGTGATGCTAAGAAGAGTGTATGTCCACCTAGTGCTACATCAATTCCTAAGCCACCAACAGCACCTGCTGAAGCTCCTGTGATAATAAGTTCATTTTGACTCAATCCAAAAATAGAAGCACTCTCTTTAGAGAAGAGTCCAACATCTTCAAAAACCAAAACATTTTCTACTTTGTCTATGCTTCGATGATTCCAGATAAGTTCTATCTCTGTCTCTAACTCTTTCTCAAATGTTATAATCTGCTCTCTATAGGTTACTTTGGCTTGTTCCTCTTCGGTTTTGGTGGCTTTGTCACCTTTTATCTCTTTGGCATAGACGTAAGAGAGTGTTTTTTTCATATTGTCAACAATGGCATTGACACTCTGTTCTACCTTTTGTTGGTGTAAATCATTCAAAACACCAATGGCTACTTTTATAGAGGTCGTCCACTCCTCTTTTAGCTGTGCCATGCTCTCAAGTAGACTCATATGGTCACTAAAGGTCGCCTCTATAGGATTAAAGGTTCGTACCAGTCTAAAGTAGTGACCTAACGCCCTCTTCCACTGGTCTCGATAATCCTCATCGCCTATAAGATTGAGTATCGCCATAGAGGGCTGACCTGTCCAACGTAAAATCTCCATCTCTACTTCATACTCTGGGCCATAAGGTTTAGAGGCATCTACCACATAGATGATTCCTGCTCCCTCAACTATAGGTTCTAGTAGTTCAATCTCATCTCTAAACTTCTCACTATCACGATGCTGAGAGATAAAAGCTTTTACCACATCGCCTCGTTTATCGGCTGAGACAGGCTCTTGCTCTTTTAACCATGCTAAGATACGTCTAGCTCTTTGAAAACCTGGGGTATCAAAGAGTTCATAAACAACTTTGCCATCAACGGTTAAAGGAAATCCCCGTTTCACTTGTGTGGTTCCAGGGGTGTCACCTATTTGAACCGAATCATCTAAAGCTAATGAGGAGACGATACTACTCTTCCCTTTGTTAGGGTGACCTACGACAGCAAACTTTGGATACTCATTACTATTATGCATCTATAACCCATACCTTTTTTGACTTTAAACCTTGAATTTTTCGTTTCCACACCGCAATATCTTTAACATCACTCTCATAGTATCGCCCCACTGTACCCAAAGGATAAACCTGAACGGAGTCTACTTTTTTACTCTCTATTAACATCTCTACAAAATCGACAAAGTCCATGGTGGGAGGTTCCCAAGACTTGACATAAAGCAGTACCGTTCGACTGGCTTTTTTAGCCTCTTCTTCATCTTCACTAAAGGTATTACTTCCTCCCACAGCTGAAACATAAGAGCCTTTTATCTCTTTACTGTCATTGGCTAAGGCTATCTCATCTTCTGAAAAGTTCCACCCTAAGATGTTGTTATACGCTCTACGTACCTTATCACTCACCTGCTCGTTGGTCTCTTGGACTATCTCTAAATGCTTCTCAACTTTTGGTGCTTCCGTAGAGACAAATGGGGTTTGAAACTCATATAAGAGAGCATCTACACCCTCTAATAACATAAACTCTTTTTTCAGATGTTTCTGATACCCATAGCGAGTAAAAAGCCAAAAGAGGAGACGTAGTCCAATCGCATAGACCAGTGTAGTCATGGCTAAAAACTGCCACCAAGCACCAAGCTTATGCGCGTTATCAATCATTTGAGTATCTAGCTTCTCACCCAACCTAAAGTATTGACTTATCTCTACCAACTCCAGTGATGGGATAGCTGAAGGAACAAACTTCTGCCACACTATACCTACCCAAGCCAGTGCCACATGAAAAGAGTCAGGAGTGATGTTGAGTGTTGTACTCCAACCAAAAGCGATATCTTTAACTACCACCATAAAAACCAAAGCTATCAACAAACCTATGGAAAAGAGTAGTGAGAGTCGTTGCATTCGTTCGATAAACATCCATTTAGTTAGTTCCAAAGGAAGTGCTGTCTCTCTCCATAGCTTTTTACTTTTTGATGGAAAGAGTTGAACGAGTTTTTCAAACCAATGCAGAGGGAAAAAGAGCGTGAAAAAATGGGCTACCTCCCCCCTTGTGAGCATCGAAAAAAGAGAAAGCACCATACTAAGTAGAGGAATAACCATCGCGATAAAGAGATAATATATCACATTAACAGGAGCCTCTCCACTGTAACTTAAAAGTCCAAGTCCTGCTATAAACCCCATGACTAAAAAGAGTAAAGCTAAAAAGTGTGTAACAGAACGGAGATGTGTAAGATAGTTTTGAGATTTAAATGGTTCAGTCACATGAAAACGATTCTCTTTTGCCCAGAGTTGAAGCATAGAGAAGGGTTGGTTTTGTAGTGACTTATGCTTGAGTGCAAAAATACGATTCTCTTCATGGTTACCTTGATAAGATTCAAGTAGTTGAGCAAAATCAAGATATGAAGAGAGTGACAGTTTTTTCTTGTTTGAGGACATCTGAGACTTTAACTTTTTTTAATACGATTATACGGTATTATGCTTAATTATTGTCTATCAGGTCTCTTATCATCAGGGAGCTTGGAGAGGTCTGCCTCATCAAACAGCTCTACTTTTGGAATTAAAATCGCAATCAGTGTCACTGTAATACCAAAAATCAGTACCGTTAACTCCTCATTGCCTTTAAAAAGTTCAGGTAGTATCGTTGTACCTAAACTCTCACCCATCAGTGGCTTAAAGAAGTCATCATAGTAAAGCGTAAAGACCAATCCACCAAAAAGACCACCAATCGCTCCAATAAGAACATCCATACGACCCTCAGCAATCGAGATAGGACCAGTCCCTGGGCATTTTCCTAAAATAGCCATAGAGATACCAAAGAGTATACCACCGATAATAAGCCCTTGTAAAATAATCGGCTTTACATGATAGTTTGCTCCACCAGCCTCTATCATAAAGTAGAGTCCTATACTCGTAAGCCCTACAGCTAAAAAGAGCATCTTTGGGATGATGGTATCTTTGAGCATCGAAAAACCTGCGATTTTTTCAAACTTATCCACACGAGTATATTGAATAATTCCACCAAATATCACCCCAATAAGAAAAACCAATGCCACCGAACCATGGTCTTGAGCAATAACACTCTCTACCATACCGATGAGTTTATCACCTATACTGTTGGTCTCTTCATTTATAAATACTATATCTGCCACTACTTCGCCTTTGTATTGTAGAAAAGTCTACCTGTAATAACCAAAGTGACCATCACCACTCCACCAAATATCATCGCCGAGATAGCCAACTGGCTCATACCTGACATAAAGTGACCAGAGGTACATCCACCAGCCAATCTTGCTCCAATAATCATAATAAATCCAGAGAAGAAGCTCCAAAGAAGTCTTGAGATAACCGAACTGTTTTTATACTTTTCCCAAGCTGTAGGAATGAGTGAAAATCTAAAACTTTTGGTAATAAACACAGAGGTAATAAACCCACCAAACAACGCACCAAAAAGCATCACTCCTTCCCAAGAACCAGAGGCTTCTATCTCTTTAAGATAGCTATACTTTTCAGGATCAAGGTCAAAAATAAGCCCTGCGAAGTAAGGGACATAAGTAGAAGCACCAATAGAACGGTCGGCTCCATATATTGAGAACGTAAGAAGTAGAAGTCCAGACATCAAAATGCCACCCATCCACCATGGTAATCTATTTGCCATAGTTATAACCTTTATAATTTTTTGTGATTATAACAGATTTATATAAATAAGCAAAATTTATTTACTTTATAAGATTAAGCATTTTTGGTTATGATTTCAGCAAATGATTTAGGAGTACAG
>JAHZJZ010000111.1 GCA_022600655.1 Campylobacterota bacterium
AAAATGATACTTGCTGTTATGGGACTCAAAAATATTAATCAGTTAGAGCATCACCATCTTATGTTGGTTGATGAAAATGGTTATATTCAGCAAGATGTCAAACGTTTTTTAAGTCAAAAGCTCGATAGAGAGAAGGTTCAAGAGTATAGTTAATAACAATTTTTTTTTATTTGATAATATTTTAAAAAATACTGATGTTTTAATTTTAATATAGTAGTTGTTACTTTTCTTCAAGGATACATACTGCTCTTATAACCATTTAAGTTGAGCTATATATAATATTTACTGATAGGGGGAAACTTTTATAGAATATAGGAGCTATCATGAAAAAAGGGATATCAATACACATTGGGCTAAACGATGTCGATGAAGAGCATTATGGCTCTGGTGTAACACCACTAGAGACTTGTGAACAAGATGCCATAGATATGCAAGAACTAGCCCTTGCACAAAATTTTAAATCTACATTTTTACTCTTAAGTGAAAACGCTACCCGAGCTGCAGTTAAAGCTTCCATAAAATCAGCAAGTGTTGAATTGGTCTCAGGAGACATTCTTTTTCTAAGCTACTCAGGTCATGGTGGTTTTGTGCCAGACCTCAGTGGTGATGAAGAGAACGATAACCTTGATGAGACTTGGTGTCTCTATGATGGACAACTTTTAGATGATGAACTCTATGAACTATGGGCTGAGTTTGAAGAAGATGTTCGCATCGTTATGCTCTCAGATAGTTGTCACAGTGGAACCGTCGCCAAAGCCAATATGTTTCAAGACCCAGACGAAGCAACAAACAAAATATTTCAACCCAAACTACTCTCGTATAAAGTAGCCAAAGAGGTCTATTTTTCCAATAAAGATTTTTACACCGACATAGAATCAACTGTTGACCACGAAAAAGCCAAAGAGGTAAAAGCGTCAATTAAACTTCTAGCAGGGTGTCAAGACCCACAAGTCTCTTACACAGCCCCTTTTGCACGAAACAGTATCTTTACAGAAAAGCTTCTCAAAATTTGGGATGGTGGGCAGTTTGTAGGAGACTACAGTGAGTTTTTAGAAAAGATTAAAACAGAAGTAGAAGCGATTGATTTTTTACCAACCAAACAGACACCAAACCTTTACGATGTAGGTAAAGAAAATCCAAGCTTTAACAAGCAAAAACCTTTTCAAATCTACGAATAGTAGGAGAGCTCCATGGGTAGTAAATCATACAGAAAAAAACTTTTAGATGTTAGAAAAGATAGGCTCGATATAAGAGACAGAGCCTATAGACCAGTTCTGCAGTCATTTCCAGAGTCTTACCCTCACTTTAAAGACATTGCATTGATTGTTGCCTCCTATAAAGATTCTGATATGATACTCGATCAAGGTCAAAATGGAGCTTGTACAGGGTATGCGTTAGCAACGGTTATTAACTACCTACTCTGGAGAAAACTTATCACTGATAACTATCGGGATTTTGTAGAGTATCCTTTTGGTTTTAAAATCAGTAAGGTTAGCCAAAAAATGCTCTATAACCTAGCAAGAATCTATGATGAGTGGGACGGTGAAGACTATGAGGGGTCTAGCTGTCGTGGTGCTATGAAAGGGTGGCATAAACATGGAGTTTGTGAAGAGAGCTGTTGGGAGTTTGGTAAAGATGAACCCGAAGAGGATTGGGAAAAACAGTCCATAGAGCGTCCATTAGGTGCTTACTATCGTGTTGATAAAGAGTCTATCTCTGATATGCAGTCAGCTCTTTGTGAAGTGGGTGCGTTGTATGTTTCAGCCTCTATTCATGATGGTTGGTGGGAACTTAAAGCGTTTGAAGCAGAGGAGATAGAAGATATCAATATAGATATCCCGTATATTCCCTATACGCTTAATACGTCATTTCCCGTAGGAAATCATGCCTTTGTCATTGTTGGTTATACACGATTTGGCTTTGTGGTACAAAACTCATGGGGCATGGATTGGGGTAACAGTGGTTTTGCCATTTTAAGTTATAAAGATTGGTTAGAGCATGGTATGGATGTATGGGTAGCCGTTATAGGAGTTCCTATAGAGATAGAACATACCCCACGTACCTACTCTTCTGTTTCACTCTCTTGTATTGGAAATGAGGCTACTCCAGAGAGTCCAATGTTACAAAAAGCACTAAGCTACAGTTTTGAAGATAAAAAAGAGAAACCCACTCCTGTGAGTGAAGAACAAGCCTACAACCATACCCTTATACTCAATGCTAATGGACGAGCCAAACATACGATTATAAATACCTTTAAGCTAGAAGACTCTATCCAGACCATCTGTCGTAAAAATGTAGAAGTATGGCTAAAAGAGAGTCAAACAAATAGAAAGATAATGCTCTATGCCCTAGGTGGTCTACAGAGTGAAAAAGAGTATATTGCTAAAATAAGAGTCTTAACTCCCTACTTTTTAGCCAACGGTATCTACCCTATTTTTTTAACATGGCAGTATAGTTATCTGTCGGCTGTAACAGACTCCATAGAACAGTTTTTTACAACAACACTACAGGAGAGTAGTCCAAAGATGAAACAAGAGGTACTACAAGACAAAGTAGCCCTCAACAGAGCCATAGAAAGTCACAGTAAACAGATAGCCACACGAGGTATATGGTCAGAGATAAAAGAGAAGTCACTCAATGCAAATGAAAAAAGAGTAAAAGGTTTTACAGGACAGAAGAGTGGAACTCTGTATATGTTAACTCAAGCACTCAAAGAGCTAAATCTTGCTTACAGTGGAACTTTAGAACTCCACGCCATGGCACACTCTGCTGGTTCACAACTACTAGCCACCTCTTGGTTAAGTGAGTTAGCCAAACAGGATATGCAGTTAAGTTCTATGCATCTCTTAGCCCCTACAGTGTCGATTCAAGACTGTAACAACTACATGATAAAAGCACATAAAAAAGGTGTGTTTGAGAAAAAAGATATACACATCTATATGTTAGACCAAGAGATGGAGTTAGCTGATAGTGTAGGAACATACAGTAAGTCACTACTCTGTCTAATTAGTCGTTCACTGGAAAAAATACATAAAACTCCTCTACTAGGTTTAGAAGATTCATGGAACGAAGAGAACCTCAACAAAAAAGATGGAATCTTTAACACCCAACAGTTAAGAGACCTAAAAAAGTGGCAAAAGTTCGCTTATGAAAAAGATAACAACTACGCCATCTATGCCCTCACTAAAAAACATAGCCAACTGCAATGCTCTAAAAACAGTGATTTTATTAAACTAGGTCATACAACATTAGATAGTAGTATTTTTATTTTAGAGAGAGTTTTAAAGATTGTAACCACAGGCAGTGAAGATGGAGAGCTTATTTGTGGGGTTGAGAACTTGTGTTAAATATTTTTTAAGTTAGACATTCATACAAGTTATAGATTTATTTAGATATAATTAGTTGTTAAATTTAATTTTTAAATGTGGTATAGTATTTATGCTTTAATTGTGATTTTTTGGTGGAAACTTATTGAAAAGTTAGTGTAAAACATACGCATCTAATAGGGTTAAAGTTTACTTCAGATAAAATCTTAGTATTTTGGATTTCAAAAGGGTGGAATATGACAAAACGTGATAAAGTATTGGCAACTAGATTTGACTATATTATTAATAACTATATCAAGGTAGCTACAAATATAACACAAGCTTTTGGGTTTAAAACTAATACCATGGTAAGTAACTTACGAAACAGTAATCATCCAGCGACTATTAATGTTCTGCATATGGATGGTTTAGAGAAGTATTTTGATATTCCTGTAGAGGTTTGGGAAAAACTTAATATGAGTGAAGAGGAGGTTGATACCTGTATTACAGAGTATCAAATCATTAAAAAGAATAAAAAAATTCAGGAAAAACAGTCAAGTATTGCAGGTTGTATATTTAAACCAAATCCTAAAGTTTTTGAAAAACTTAAAGGTGTTTGGTATGCTTACCTTTACCCTAGTAATCCTATTTCTGCTTCAAAGACCGAAGGTCTATGGATAGTTAGGACTACTATAAATGATGACTATAGTGTGGTTGACTATTGGAATAACAAAGGATTCCTAAAAATAGGTAAACATGAGAGCCTGATACTGAAGGAGTCGTATGATAATGATGACTTAACGGTTATTCGTTTTTGCAATAGGCAAATTGCTTCAGAGCATTTTAGGTTTGTAATCATATCTAACCAAAACAACACCATCCATGAGATGGTAAACTTTGGATTTTTTTCAAGAAAAAAGTATACACCTCAAGAGGCAAAAGAGATACTCGGAGAGATGAACAGAGTACAGATGAAACTTGATTTAGATTTTAACGATAGGGTTAATGCACTGGGGGTTGTTCCCCATTAAAATTTTTTAAGAAAGGTATATTATTGATGACACTTAGAAGCTTATTGTTAACTACTGTAGTTCTCTTTTTAGCTTCATGTGGAGGGGGAGAGCATGAACCAAGGGAAGAGAAAACCCTCTATTTTGTAGACTCAGCAGTCAATGGCATAGACTACAAGTGTGGAGAGCGTAAAGGGGTCTCTAAAACCATTGCCAAAGATGGTGTACCCAAGCATGGAGCCATTACTTGTGTTTATGCTCCATTAGAGTTAAGTCTAGGCTCTTTGGCATTAGGGAGTGTAGAGAGTTTTAGTGATGGTCAAATTATTCGACCACAAGATTTAGTGCCGTCGTTTGATGGTGACTTTAAGAACAAAGCCCTGCTCAAAATAGCCATACTTTTACAATCTCTCGACGACAAACAGAGTAGTGACCATATAACCATAGCTGAATCATTAAAAGAGCAGATAGAGATAGAGCGTCTCTCTGATGTAACCATGAGTGGGTTAAACCAAGAGATTCAAAAGCTAGGTATGACCCCTGTCGCTCAAGATGAAGCGATGGTACATCTAATCATGCACTCTGAAAATACCAACATTGGGAAACCCACCATCAAACCTTTTGAAGAAGACATCAGTACCTCTTTGAGCATAGGAAGTACCATAGGTAAACTCTCTATAGGTGCTGGAGATGGTACACTTAACTACCCTTTGGTTTTAGAGGGAGAGGGAAAAGATAACTTTTTACTCAATAATAATGGCTCACTAACACTGATAAAAAGTCTAGACAGTTCAGCTATCTATGAGCTTAATGTAACAGTGAGTAATGAGTATGGCTATACTACACAGCCAATTAGCATCTATGTTAAAGAGAGTAGTAAAATAGCAAAAGCCCAAATGGGAAGACTCTTAGGAGCTACGGTCAATATTATCAAACTAAACAGTGATGGTACTCAAGATACCATCTACTCAACCACTACTAACAGTGAGGGAAGTCTCAACAGAGTAGGAAACTTTGAGCTCAAAGATGAGATGCTTGAAGATGATGCTTTTTACATTTATGAAGTGAGTGGTGGTCAAGATATCGATACCGATGACAATGGTATCGCCGATGCCAACAGTAGCAAAAACAGTGGTAAACTACGACTACTCACCAAAGGTATATGGGTTAAAAATGCCATGCACAAGGTACGTGTAACGCCTCTAAGTGAACTGCTCTACAGTTATGTAGAGCAGTTTAGTTATGCTGAGCTTGAAGTCAAGCTCAATGAGTATGCTAAGATTTTACTCAAAACATCACTTGATGGAGACAGCACTGTTGATGTTAAAGATGTAATGATTTTTGACCCTCTCAATAACCAAGATGCACTCTACGATACACTGGTTTATAACGATACCTACAGAACATTAGTCAACAAAATAAGAGATGCAGAAGTCTATAGAGATGACCTGCTAAATGCGTATATAGTAGAGTCATTTGCTGCCAATGCCATTGAGATTGTTGGTTCTTCTATTTATACCATTGATATGTTGGGTAGTGGTGAGTTTGCTATTTATGATTTGGAAACTAAAAAGAAGATAGGCAGTTTAAAGTTGCCTTATGCCCCTTTTAGTGAAGATAGTCATGTGATTTATATTAATTTACTGGATAACCAAGTACGAGTTAATAGTTTAGTGGATTGGTCATATGAGATTAATATTAAAAATCAGAAGAATCCTATTTTAAT
>JAHZJZ010000112.1 GCA_022600655.1 Campylobacterota bacterium
AATCAAATATGAAATGGAATCTTAGGTATTTTTATGGCCAAACTTAAGAAAAACCCCAAAAAAATTAAACACTGTAACTAAACAAGTTGTTGCTAAACCAGCTAGTACAAGAAAAGTAACTACTCCACCTGTATACAAAACTGTAAAAATTCAAGAGATGGTTGCACCTGCAACTACAAGAACCGTACCAGTTCCAGCTACTTATAAAACTGTTACAAACAAAAAGAAAGTACAAGATGGTCAATACTCTTGGTCAGATGCTAGTGGTAAAAATGCAAGAAGTCGTGCAACAAACCAATGTAATAGAATCTGTTTAACAGCTGCACCAGCTAAATACAATAAAGTTTCAAAAAGAGTTGTTGCTAAACCAGCTACTACAAGAACTGTTAAAACTCCAGCTAAATATACAACTGTAAAAGTTAAAAAACTAATTCAACCTGCAAGTGAAAAAAGACAATCTATTCCAGCTACATATAAAACTGTAACTAAGAAAAAGAAAATCTCAGAAGGTTATGCTAAATGGGTACCAATTGTTTGTAAATCTAGTATGACTTCAACAACAATTAGAACTGTTCAACAAGCACTTAAAACAAAAGGATACTATAACGGTCCAATCGATGGTGTTTGGGGTTCTTCATCTAGATCTGCTACTAGAGCATATCAAAAAGCTAACGGATTACCAGTTGCTGGTCTATCTGTTGCTACTATGGAGTCTTTAGGTCTTTATTAATAGACTCTCTACACTCTACTTAGAAAAGGGGTTTTCTCTTTTCTAAGCCCTTATATCCACTCTTTTAACCTATTTCAACTTCTTAATTCAACTTATTTTAAACTTCAACTCAATATACTTGACAAACAAATTTATAGACCAACATTGGTCAAACTGAAAGGATATATATGGCTCTTTATGATAGAGATTATAATAACAATACTATAGATACAGGGTATGCTCATGAAAGAGAAGGTGCATCAGTTGCCTTTATGAAAAAGACATATCAACTTCTAGGTGCAAGTATGGTAGCTGCTGCTATTGGTGCTTATCTTACTATGCCATATGCAGCTGTTGTACAGCAATACAAATGGTTTATATTTGGAGCAGAACTATTAGTTCTCTTTTTTGGACTAAGTTTTTCAAGAAGTAAACCAGGACTAAACCTTGGAATGTTATTTCTATTTACATTCTTAACAGGTGTTTCACTGGTACCTCTTCTAGCATCACTCATTGGTATGGGTAATGGTGCGGTCATTGGTAATGCATTCTTGATGACTTCTGTACTTTTTGGTGCATTAAGTCTATTTGCAATTAACTCAAAGAGTGACTTCTCTAGCTGGGGTAAACCACTATTTATTACACTAATTGTAATCATTGTAGCATCACTGGTTAACTACTTCTTTTTACAAAGTCCTATTATGCACATTGTAATTACTGCTGGTATTTTACTACTCTTTTCTCTGTTTACCATTTATGACACACAAAATATTGCAAATGGTGCTTATGACTCAGAGGTAGATGCTGCTGTTTCACTTTATCTTGACTTTTTAAATATGTTTACGGCTATTTTACAACTTTTAGGTATTATGGGTGATGACTAATCAGTCCCAATCTTTGGAGGAGTCTCCTTCAAAGATTGACCGACTTATTGATGCAAACTTAAACCGTCTAAAAGAGGGGCTACGAGTTATTGAGGATATATGCAGATATATTCATGATGATAAACAACTTACCTCAACCATAAAAAACTTACGACATCAACTTCAACTCTCTTATAAAATTGAACGTCTAAAACACCGTAATATTGAATCTGACATACAAAAAGCATCAACCAAAAGTGAACTCTCAAGAGGCAATTTACAGGAGTTGATTATTGCAAACTTTTCTAGAGCTCAAGAATCAGGACGAGTACTTGAAGAGGTACTAAAACTTCAAAGTATAGAAGAATCAGAACGTTTTAAAACCATTCGATACACACTCTATGGTTTAGAGAAAGAGTATTTTGAAAAATATCTTTAAACTTTATGTAGTAGCTTTAATAAAAAGAACTTCAAACTCCAAATAGTCATAAGGGTAATCTTTCATTAATTTTTTCATCTCTTTGTACCCTAACTGTTTTTCTCCTCCACTAACCCCACTTTTTTTAATATACTGAAACATCTCACGAACACTATTAAATGAAAGCTTATAAGAGACTGTCTGAAACTCTGCATTATAATACTTATCTATAATAGTAACCATCTCTTTAATAGTATAAATAGGTGATTCTACATTTGCCAACTGATGCAGTGTTCGAAATGTATTTGAAGTGAACATCGCAAAGTAAAACTCATGTGATAATTTGCTTATCTCTTTTAATGTTAGTTCCAAATCACTACTCCACTGCAGTGCAGATGATGAGAGAATAACATTACTCTTAGAGACTTTAAGGTTTTTAAAGTTTATAGGACTATTAAAATCAAAACAAATTTTTTGTAAAGCAGGAGAAACAGGGTGAATATCAAGCATCTTTTGAGAAAAATCAAGAGCCAAAAACTTATGAAACTCTATCTTTCGTGCGAGTATATTTTTATATACAGCTCCACTACCACAACCTATGTCAACAACCATATCATAACTATCACCATCGACCATAGCAACCAATTTTTTGGCAACCTCAGCTTGTATAATATTGTGAGACTCATATTGGTTTGCGAACCGTGAAAACTCTTGTACTATCTTCATAACGACCTATTTATCTCAGTTTCAATTAGTTTAGGGTATAATCGCCGAAATTATACCCAATTTGGAAGCATAATTCCAAAGTTTAAAGAGGAAACAATGATATCAACCCTAATAGTTGTTCAAATTGCCTTAGCTATCGCTATTATTATTACTGTGTTATTACAAAAAAGTTCAAGTATCGGTCTTGGAGCTTATAGTGGTAGTAATGAGTCTATGTTTGGAGCGAAAGGTCCAGCAAGTTTTTTAGCAAAAGCAACTTTTGTACTAGCACTACTTTTTGTGATTAATACCCTAGCTATGGGATATCTATACAATCAAGATAAAAATAGTTCAGTAGCTGATACCATTTCAACTACCACATCGGTACCAACTACAACCGCTGCTACCCCAACTGTTGATACAAACAGCTCTTCAAAATAGTTCCTTTAAGTTAGAGTTCTACTCTAACTTAAACAATCATCTTATATCACACTTCATATTTAACAATAACACTATCTCAAACACATTTTCAAGCAAAAAAGGGTAAAATTCCATTACGAATACCTAGACATACACTATAATGTGATTGGTATAACCTCAATAAGGACATCATAATGCTAAATGAAATCTACGACCATACAAAAGAACAAATGGAAAAAAGTATAGAGGCTCTAAAAAGAGACTTCTCTACACTTAGAACAGGTAAAGTAACAACCAATATTGTTGACCATATTAAGGTGGACTATTATGGTACACCAACAGCACTTAACCAAGTGGGTAATGTAATTGCTACAGATGCAACAACTATCTCTATTACCCCATGGGAGAAAACCATGTTAGCCCCTATTGAAAAAGCTATTCAAGAGGCAAACATAGGAGTAAACCCTAACAATGATGGAGACTTTATTAAACTCTTCTTTCCTGCTATGACCAGTGAACAGAGACAAGAGATTGTAAAACAAGCTAAAGGTATGGCAGAAAAAGCTAAAGTAGCTATTAGAAATATTAGAAAAGATGCTAACGATAAAGTTAAAAAGCTTGAAAAAGATAAAGAGATTAGTGAAGATGACTCAAGAAGAGGTCAGGATGAAGTTCAAAAAATCACAGATACTCATGTTGCAAATGTTGACAGTACGCTTTCAAATAAAGAAGCTGATATTCTGAAGGTTTAATAGAGATGGATGTAGAAGGAATATATAAAGAAGCTGAAGCACTGTTAGAGGGTCATTTTATCCTCTCTAGTGGTAATCACTCCAACCGATACCTACAGAGTGCTAAAGTTTTAGAAGACCCTAAAAGGGCTTCTATTTTAGCAGAAGCATTAGCAAAAATGATACAAGAGAGTGATATAGAGATTGATACAGTCTGTGCTCCAGCACTTGGTGGTATTTTAGCAGGTTATGAACTTGCTCGTGCATTAGATGTTCGCTCAATTTTTGTAGAGAGAAAAGAGGGTTCAATGGAACTTCGACGTGGTTTTGAAGTTAAAAAGGGTGAGAACATTCTAATCTGTGAAGATATCATTACCACAGGTGGTTCAGCGATGGAGGCTGCCAAAATCATTGAAGAACTTGGTGCAAATGTAGTAGCATTTGCCTCACTTGCAAATCGAGGTTTTTGTCAACGTCAAGGAAGTCAAATAAGCCCTAAAAGTGAATGTAAACTCCCAACTAATAAACCACTTTTTGCACTCGATGACTTTACTTTTGAGATGTATACACCAGAAGAGTGTCCTATGTGTAAAACAGGTAGTCAAGCTATCAAACCAGGTAGTCGTAACGCTTAATACTCTTGGAGCTTTATGCTCCACCCTCCTTAAAAACTTTTCACATTTAATTTACAAAACTATGTTATACTATATAAGAATCTATAAAAAATAAAAAAGAAGGAAAATAGATATGAAAAAAAGAATATTAACTCCACTTATTGCCTCATCTGTAGCTGTTTTTATGCTCTCAGGGTGTGTACCAAATCAAGGTGCTACACCTAGTAGTGGAAACAGTGGACAGATGAGCAATACACAAACAGGAGCGATTGTGGGTGGTCTTTTAGGTGCTGTTATTGGAGGTACAACCTCTAATAAAAAAGGGAAAAGAGTTGCGATAGGTGGTGCATTAGGTGCTGCTGTAGGTGCTGCTGTAGGATACAGTATGGATCAACAAGCTAAGGAAGTAGCACAGGCAATGAATACCAATGTTGATAATAATCCAAATGCTGAACAAGATGCCAACAGAGACCTTATTGTCTCAAATACCGATAATTTTGTAAAAATCATGTTTCGTGACCCTATGATGTTTGTTACAAACTCATCAGTTCCTACACCATCAGCACAAGCTGAAATTAGACAGATGATTCCTGTACTACAAAATCCACAATATGCCAATACCATTATTCAAACCGTGGGACATACTGATAGTAGAGGTAGTTATCAATACAATATGCAACTCTCCAACGCAAGAGCATCTTCCGTAGGAAATACACTTCACCAAGGGAATCTACTAAATCAAATCTTTTCAAAAGGGTGTTCATTCTCCAAACCTGTAGCACCAAACACCTCTGAGAGAAACATGGCACTAAATAGACGTGTAGAAATTTACTTATATCCAAACCAAAACGCAGTTGTTGACCCATGTGTTAAGTAAGTTCAATAAAAGCTAGATAGAGATCTTTTTATCTGGCTTTATAGGAGTATTGATGATGCTTTTTCTCATCAAGCTCATATTCAAATATTTACTTTCTTATCCAAGATATATTTTTGTTATATTCTTGGGCTAATTAAGCGTAAATCTTTTGTTATATATGCATAAGAAGTCTTCCGTTAAAATTTTTATTGAGAAATAGTAGGAGCAAACGCCTTAGTACTCACCCTAACGCTCTCACCTATTTTTAGATTTTCAGCTTCATGTTCCGAAATCACCACCTCAACCAACTGCTGACCAATAGCAATAATCGCTATGGAAATCACATCAACTTTCACAATTTCAAGCAACTCCCCCTCAAACGAAAATTTCTGAGAACCACTGGTCTTTAAAAGCACCTCTTTAGGCGTTCCATCATTAATTAATCTGGCTACAATAAATGGTACAAAGAAATTCGAGTAAAATAGAGAAGAAAAAAGAAGGAGAATTTCAATGCCAAG
>JAHZJZ010000113.1 GCA_022600655.1 Campylobacterota bacterium
CACTATATGTATGGATAGATGCTACGTTCCACAAAAGTACAATTAAAATTGCAACAGGTACTAAGGGAGGTGCGTATTATAAATACGCTGAAAAATATCAAAAGCTATTACGAAAAGAGGGTATTAATCTAATAATTGTAGAAACAGAAGGTTCTGTAGAAGCACAAAATAAGTTATTGGCTAAAGAGGTTGACTTTGCATTTGTTCAAAGTGGTACTGAGAAAAAGAGTATAGCTGTATTGGCAAATGTAGCTTATGAACCAGTTTGGATTTTCCATAGAGATAATAATTTAACTTCATTAAAAATGTTAAAGAATCAAAAGATTGCAATAGGAAATAAAAAAAGTGGTACTCTACCCATTGCTGAAGAGCTCTTAACGGTTTCGGGTATTAATACTATAAATAATAAACTATTGAATTTATCTACAAAGGAAGGACTAAAAGCATTTAAAGAAAAGAGGGTGGATGTTTTATTCTATGTTGCTTCTTATCCAGCAGAGTTAGTAACTAAACTTATTGTAATACCTGATGTTTATTTATTGGATTTCCCTAATGCAAGTGCATATCGACAATATTTTTTAAAAAATGATAAGGATTATGAAGTTTTGAAGTTAGAAGCACATGGTTTTGACTTACCTAATAAGATACCAAAGCAAAGCTATACGATGTTAGGTAAGACAACATTGTTAGCAACAAGAGATGATATGTCAATGAGGATGTCAAGATTATTACTTCAAGTGAGTGAAAAAGTACATAGAGAAGCAGATATGTTTCATGGGAAAAATATTTTTCCTAATGTGGCTATGTTAAAGATGAAGCAGCATGAAGCATCAGTTGACTATTTTAAACAAAAAATAAATTATTTGGAACGTAAAATTGGTTTTTGGTATGCACAAACTGTAAATGATATCTATAGTTTTGCATGGATTTTTCTGGTACCTATAATTACTATATTTGCTTTTGTTGTAGAAGTTGTTTTACCAGCCTATGCTCATTTTAGTAGGAAAAAGATTAATGAATGGTACTATGTAGTTAATGAGATTGATACAGGTCTTAATTTTTTGACTTTAGAGGAAGCAAAGGTTAAAAGAGATTTCTTAGAGAACTTATTACTTGAAATACGTGGAACTGATAATATTCCTGCTATACATATGGGACCATTTTATACCTTACAAAATCAGATTGTGACGATTATTGTAAATTTGGAGAGGAGGATTGAGGAGTTGAGCTAAGGGCTGTTTTATTGTAGAGGTTTGTTAGATACATTAGTTTTTTGAATAGGGGGAGAAAAAGTTATGTGTAGTGTTGATAGGTGTTCTTTTGATAATTATGACTCTTTGGATAAGTGTATATTTCACTGTGAGAAAGATGGGTGGACTAAATATAAAACCAGTTTATTTTGGTCGACCTTAAAAGTGCAAGAAGATGAAGTGAATGGTGACTATTCTTATTTTATTTTTCCAAAACATACAATTTTGGATACAAAAATATTATTTAATGGTAATAGAAGTATAAAATTTGAGAAAGTAAAATTTTTAGGTAAGGTTAATTTATTTAATTTAACTCTTTGTGATATTAATTTTAGTGGTTGTATCTTCAGTGATGATCTGCTAATTTTAAATACAAACTTTAAAGGAATCGCTAACTTTAGTAATATCTCTGTTAAAGGAAACTTAAAAGTAGAAAATTGTTTTTTTAGTAAAAAGGCAAAGTTTTTAAATAGTACATTTCAAGAAAATATTGACTTTTGCTCTAATACAGTTATGGGAGATTTAGATTTTTTTAATTCTTCAGTACAAAAAAAGACAAATTTATCTTTTAATATTTTAGCTAAAGGTTTGATTTTAAAGAAGTCAATATTTGAATTTTCGGTTCAAATTAATTCAATAAATAATATTTTTTCTATTAAGTCTCAAAACATCAATTGGTTAACACATTATAGACCAGTTTTGAAGGATTTTCAATACCAGTTTAGTATGTTGAAGTTTGCTTTTGATAACTTTAGAAGAGAAGGAGAGTTTATATATAACTTTGATAATGTAAAGTTTAATGAGTTTGAGTTTAATGACTGTAGACTCCATCATGCAAAATGTAGTTTTACTAATACAGAGTTTGATGATAAATTTTTATGTCAAAACAATAGCTTTAAAGGACTAACTTTTTCACAAAGTATATTTTTGAGTAGTTCTTTTGTTTTAGTTCAGAATCTTAAACTTGATATATTAAAATTAGATAGTTATAAAAACAACACAAAGAATATATCATTTAAGTTAATAGATATTAGTAAAAACTTAGAGATAAAAAATATTGATTATGAATATGAGGTTTATGATGAATTAGATGTAATAAATGCTAATGTGAAAATTGAGAATACAACATTTACAAATAAACTTTTCAATAATGCACTTTGGGGGGCTATTAATAAAAAAAGGTTTACAGGAAGTCAAAAAATATTTAGAGATTTAAAAAATCTTGCAGAAAATAGTAAAAACTTTATGGATGCTGCTGCTTTTTCTAGCTTAGAAATGAAAGCAAAAAGAGAAGACCTTATAGAAGAAAAGAAGAAGTTGAAAAGTTTAGATGAACAGTTTGTTTATTGGTCTAATATTTTACTATTTTCAATTTATGAATGGGTATCAAACTATGGGTTAAATTGGAAATACCCATTATTGTTAATGTTTTACTTCTCTGGTTTATGTTATCTTTTAGATATTTATAATATTAATATATGGCATGCAGTCCCTATAATTTTTATTAGCATGATATTAACAAAAATTTTAAGTGAGTTTTCTTGTCTGTTCGTAGGGAAATATTTAAATTATCAAGTTTTGTGGTGGATGTCAACAGTCTTTTTAGTAGGAGTGTTTTTATTAATATGTGTTGATGATTTATCAAAGGTGAATAGTACAGTTACCTTTACAAAACATATTAGTCCTTTTGGACTTTTTAAAGATGGTTCAGAGAATATTGAGTTTTCAATTTTTGTACAAAAGTTAGTTATTTTATTTTTGGCTTATCAAGTATTTCTTGGTGTTAAAAAAAATATTAGAAGTAAGTAATGGCTTAAAGGTTGAATCATGAATATTTTTGATAATTCAGTAGACTGGTTAGATAGAGGTGATCAAGTAAATACTTTGATTGAAGATTTTTTAGAGCCAATTTATATGAGGCTAATTTAGAAGGAGGAAATTTTGAAAAATCGAATTTTACAAGCGCCAACCTTACTAGAGCAAACTTTAAAGGTTCTTCATTAATTGAAGCTAATTTTAAGGATAGCAATTTATTTGGCTCAGATTTTACTGGAGCAAACATAACTAATGCGTCATTCGATG
>JAHZJZ010000114.1 GCA_022600655.1 Campylobacterota bacterium
ATATTTTGTATTGGGTGCAGATGGAAGACCCAAAAACGGTTAAAGGAATCGTAAAACGAGAGGTTGTACGGATCGTTTCACCAGGCACCTTTGTCACCGCTCTTTCAGACAATGCCAATAATTTTTTCGGAGCAATCACTCAGCTCAACCAAACCCTTGCTCTAGCTCTTCTCGACTTTTCAACGGGGGAGTTTCATGTGATCGAATTGAGTGATAGCAAGGAGCTTCAAGATGAATGCTTCCGTTATTCTCCCTCAGAACTCCTCATCTCAGAGCAAGACTTTCAAAAATTATCCCCTTTTATAGAAGAGATAAAAAACTTCCAAATATTCAAATTTCTTTAATGAAACCGTAAAGTTTAGTTACTAAAAGGATTGGGGGATCGGTTTAGTATTTAAACTTATGAGGTTTTTCTTTCTGAACAGAAAGAATCCAAAGTTTATTGATAATAAAATAGACAAGAGCTGAAAACACAACAGAATAGGGAATGGTTCCTACATAAAGAGGGACAATAATAGCATCCCAGTTACTACTAAACCAATCAAGGGTTAACTCTATATTATCTAACCCCTCTCTACCTAAAAGTAAATTACCTGTTTGATACTCCATATAGTACATAAAAGGCATAGTAATAGGGTTACTTAACCAGACCATACTGATGGCTATTGGAACATTAAATTTAAAAAATGGGGTCATGGCTACAACAGCCAACATCTGCATAGGCATAGGAATAAAAGCCCAAAATAGACCAATAAAAACACCTCTTGATATAGATTTACGGTTAATAGAGAGGTACTCTCTTGGTATTTTGTATTTTTTTATGAGTTGATCAAGTTTACCATTGGTCTGTTTCTTTTTAAAGACTTTTCGAATCATTGATATCGTGTTCCCTCTATTGTTAAAGCTTATTAGGATTATATATTATTTTATTAAAACATTGATATAAAATCAAGAAATTATAGAGAGATAGCCATTAAAATACGCACATCTTCTTGACAAAAGTGCAATTATAATGTATAAAGTGAATAATTAAACCAATGTGGTATAATAATATAATATAAATTTAAGGAGAAGCAGTGCTTCCATTTAGTGATGATGAATTAAGACCTATTGTATCTGATGTTATCGAAAAAGCTCGAGTTTGGATTAAACAAGACGGTGGAGATGTTACATTGATAGATATTATTGATGGTAAAGTTTTTGTACAGCTTCAAGGTGCTTGTGTAGGTTGTGGAAGTTCAGGAACGACACTTAAGTTTGGTATAGAAAAAGAGATGAAACGAATGATACATCCAGATATAAGCATAGTAAATGTTCCTCATGGATGGGAAGATAAATTGGAACAGTTAGGATAAGTAATGGCAAAAGTAAGTATTAATACACTCCTTTCACGTGCAGAACAGCAGTTCTCATTAGGGAAATATGATAGTGCTTTAACCACTTATGGTCTGTTATTAAAAGAGTATCCCACGCATGGAGCAGCTAAAATAGGTGCTTTCCTTTGTGATATTGGCATGGAGAGTGCTGAAGAGGCTCAGGCACTTTTTGATTACTATCAGATTATTAAAAGTGAAGAGGGTGATGCTGAAGAGGTTATGAGTAATCTTATCTCTACACTTGATACAACCAAAGATCAACTCAATACGCTTTTAACACCTAATGAAGAGAGAATAGAGTATGAAGATGGCATACGATATGAAGATTTTTTAACATTTATTGATCAAAGAGGTGATTTTGCTAGAGCCTTTGAGGATGTTATGTTTTCAACGAAAGTTGTTCTTAAAGGTCAAGAGGAATATATTGATTTTATTACACAATTGATTGATAAAGGCTATGACGAGTTAGCCGAACAGTTTTTAGACTCTATGAGTAGTGCATTTGGGAAAAACCAAGAGATATACGCACTTTATCATAAGTTAAAAAAAGCGTAGTTCAAATAATATAAAAAAGAAGATAACTAGGTGAAAATAGATTATAATATAGATGGCTATAGCTACGTAACTGATGATACTTCAGAAATTGCTGAAGATACACAGTTTTTGCTAACGGCACAAAATAAAAAATATTTTGAAATGCTTGAGGTTAAACCTTCCACAATTAGCCCCATTGAATTAATAGCTAAATGGGAATTAGAAAAAGTTAAAGCAGTTGGTGTTACAGGTACCAATGGTAAGACCACTGTTACTGCTGCGATTTACTCTTTTTTACTTGACTTAGATGAAAAAGTTGCTCTGCAAGGTACAAGAGGTTTCTTTGCCAATGAGGAGAGAGTTGAGGCAAAAAGTATGACTACTCCTTCGATTCTTCAGACTCTAAATCATATGAAAATAGCTAAAAATAAAGGGTGTGGGTACTTTATCATGGAAGTAAGCTCTCACGCTATTGATCAAGAGCGTATAGAGGGTATTGAGTTTGCATTAAAAATTCATACCAATGTTACTAGTGACCACCTTGATTATCATGGAACAGTAGAAGAGTACCGAGCTGTTAAGAGTCGTTTTTTTGCTGATGAGACCCCTAAACTTCTTAATAAAGATGATATTAAAAGTATTGTCTACAATCCTGCCAATGCCCAAAGCTACGGAGTTGATGAACCTGCAACTTTTAAAGTACAAGCATTTTCACTGCAGTATGGTATCACAGCAGGAATAAAACATCTAAGTAAAGAGGCAACCTTCCATTCTCCAATGGTAGGACTCTTTAATCTCTTCAATCTTATGGCTGCCATTGGGGCAACTGTAATGTTGACAGGCAGAGAAGTAACAGAAGTTTGTGAAGTGGTTGAAAACTTTGCAGGTGTTTCAGGTCGTATGGAGGTGGTAAGTAGTGATCCTCTGGTTATTGTAGACTTTGCACATACGGATGATGGAATGTTGCAAGTACTTGATAGCATGAAAGATAGAGATATTTCAGTTGTCTTTGGAGCAGGAGGCAATCGTGATAACTCTAAGCGTCCACGTATGGGAGCTGTAGCAGCTACTTTTGCTAAAAAAGTTTATGTAACCAGTGATAATCCTAGAGATGAAGAGCCTGAAGATATTATTAAAGAGATA
>JAHZJZ010000115.1 GCA_022600655.1 Campylobacterota bacterium
CCTAATATTAGAGCGTATAAAAACAGAATCTGTATTGATACCTCTTCTATTTATGGAGATACACTTAGTTGTGCCATTATAAAAAAAGATAAATTAATATTTGACAGCACACCATTTCAACATAAGCAACCACCTGCTACTCAGCACTATAATCTACTGTTTGATTTTTACCATTAACTTCTTTATAAAAATTTAATGGTAAAATAGCTCCCTTAAAATAAAAAATCACTTACATATACATTCTACATGCTTATAGGTGAGTATTAGGAAATCCACATGAGACACTTTTTAAGCTTAAAAGATTTTACCAAAGGTGAACTTTTAGAGATGATTACCTTAGCACAAAAGATAAAATTACAAACGAAACAGAGAAAGTTTGTACCTTACATGGAGCATCAGACTCTTGGTATGATTTTTGAAAAGAGTTCAACCAGAACCCGTGTAAGTTTTGAGACAGGTATCTATCAGCTTGGTGGTGTGGGTCTCTTTTTATCATCAAATGATATTCAGTTGGGTCGTGGTGAACCGATGAAGGATACAGCTAGAGTGATAAGCCGTATGGTTGATATGGTGATGATACGAACCTTTGAACATACCAAAATAGAGGAGTTTGCTCAGCACTCTCAAGTTCCTGTGGTCAATGGATTAACCGATAGTTATCACCCTGTACAGTTGATGACAGACTATTTAACCATATTGGAGTGTGGTATTGAAAACCCTATAGTAGCTTATGTGGGTGATGGTAATAATATCGTTCACTCTTGGTTAATGTTGGCTGCGAAGCTAGGTTTTGATTTACGTATAGCGACACCAAAAGGGTATGAGTGTGATGCAGCAATTGTTGCTGAGTCTTTGGAGATAGCTAAAGAGAGTGGCGCAACCATAACTATTAGCAATGACCCTAAAGAGGCAGTGGTTGGTGCTAACGTTGTCACTACAGACACGTGGGTCTCTATGGGGCAAGAAGAGGAGAAAGAGGTACGGTTGAAAGCTTTTGATGGTTATATAGTAGATAAAAATTTAATGGGCTTAGCCCAAGAGAATGCAATTTTCTTACACTGTTTACCAGCTTATAGAGAGTATGAAGTGAGTGAAGAGGTCTTTGAAGCCCATGCTGATGAGATTTTTTTAGAAGCAGAAAATAGACTTCATGCTCAAAAGGGTATTATGGTTTGGTTAGACCAACACAGAGATGATACAATAGAAAATGAGAATTCTTAATGAGTAATATTGATTTTGAAAAATTTTCTAAATACTCTAAACCAGGACCTAGATATACCTCTTACCCCACAGCCTTAGAGTTTAGTAATGACTTTAAACATGAACAATATATAGAGTTTTTAGAGAACTCTACAGAGAAGATTTCTCTCTATGTTCACTTACCTTTTTGTCGCTCTGCCTGTTATTTCTGTGGATGTAATGTGGTCTTTACCTCAAAAGAGGAGAAGTTGAGTCGCTATGTGGAGTATCTTAAAAAAGAGGTAGATATCTTAGCTGAACATATCGATACCTCTCGTGAAGTGATTCAGTTTCACTTTGGTGGAGGAACACCTACTTTTTATAAAGCGTTTGAACTTGATGAGATAGTCTCTTATATTAAGTCAAAGTTTCCTAACTGGAGCAGTGAAGCAGAGGTGAGTTGTGAGATAGACCCACGTTTTTTTAATGAAGAGCAGATGCAGGTATTTCAAAAACATGGATTTAATCGTATCAGTTTTGGGGTGCAGGATTTAGATGAGAAGGTACAAAAAGAGATACACCGTATTCAGCCGTTAGAGTTAACTAAAAAAGCGGTTGAGTTAGCACGAAAATATGGAATTAATTCAATTAATACCGATTTTATTTATGGATTACCATTCCAAACTTTAGAGACATTTAAAAAGACATTGGAACTCTCGACTCAGCTTAACCCTGATAGGGTGGCTGTCTTTAACTATGCTCATGTGCCTTGGTTGATGCGAACCATGCGTAAGTTTGATGAGACAACGCTCCCAGCCCCTGATGTAAAGTTACAGATTTTCAGATATACCATTGACTTTTTTGAATCACATGGGTATAAAATGGTAGGGATGGATCACTTTGCTAAACCAGAAGATGAACTTTTTGGAGCCATTGAGAAAGGTGAGCTTCATCGAAACTTCCAAGGTTATACCACAAAAGGTGGATCAAATCTTGTAGGAATAGGTTTAACAAGTATTGGTGAAGGTAAGCGTTATTATGCCCAAAACACCAAAGATATGAAGCTCTATGAGGAGGCTTTAGATGCAGGACGACTCCCTTTTGAAAGAGGGGTTGTTCTAGATGATGATGACTTTTTAAGAAAAGCTGTTATTATGGAGTTGATGGCAAACTTTCATATTGATATTAAACGTGTTGAGAGAGAGTATGGTATAGATTTTAATCAGTACTTTGCAGATGCCCTAGATGCCCTACAAGAGTTTGTAGAGGCTGACTTAGTATCTATAGATGATACTGAGATAAAAGTAAGTACAACAGGAACCCTGCTCATACGAAATATAGCGATGCCATTTGATGCTTATATGAAAAAGTATGCACAGAGTAAGAAATCATTTTCTAAAACCGTGTAGCGTGGTGCATTCTTGCCCACGCTACAGACATTAAAAGATATCTTGCAAAACTCATTTGGAATCGGAGACTTTAGTCCCGAATATAACGAGGCTAAAGCCATCGGTTCCTAGTTTTGCAAGAAGTCTAAAGAAAGAAAAAAGTGAAAAAAGTAGAAGATATTTTTAATTTTACCCAAACCAGTGATGAGTGTGTTAAGTGTGGAAAGTGTATTCCTGTCTGTACCATTCACCAAGTTAACGCCGATGAAGTTACCTCTCCTCGTGGATTTATTGAGCTTTTAGGTCAATACCAACAAGGAAACCTAGAGCTTGATAAAAATGCCAAAGATATTTTTGAGAGCTGTTTCTTATGTACCAACTGTGTCGATGTCTGTCCAAACTCACTACCAACCGATATGGTAATAGAAGAGGTACGGGCTGATATAGCCGATAAATTTGGTATTGCATGGTTTAAAAAAGCTTTCTTTACGCTTCTACGTCATCGTAAACTGATGGATATTATGATGAAGCTAGGCTATACCTTTAGAACCTGTGGATTTAAAGATGATAGTAAACGAGGAGGAATGATACCTCGTTTCCCTATGCCAATTATCAAAAGTGGACGACTCTTACCATCACTAGGTAAAACCAGCTTTATGAACAAGTATCCAGAAGAGATAAACAACGGTGGAAAACGACGAGTAGCCATATTTATCGGTTGTTTAGCAAACTATAACTATACTGAAATAGGTGACTCGCTAATAGATATATTTGCTGAACTAGATATTGATGCGTTTATCCCTAAAAAGCAGATGTGTTGTTCTGCACCAGCTTACTTTACAGGTGACCAGTATACGGTTGAGAAGCTCTCTAAGAAAAATATTGAGTATTTTGAGACTTTTATTGATGATGTTGAAGCCATTATTATTCCAGAAGCAACCTGTTCAGCGATGATTAAACATGACTGGGAGATTTTCTTTAACAACCATGAGATGCAAGACTGGGCAAAAAGAGCTAAAAAACTCAATGAAAAAATCTTTATGGCAACTGAGTGGTTGGAGCAAAACACCGACCTAAAAGCTAAGTTAGAAGCCAAAGGTAAAAGTTTTGAAGATACCATCACCTATCATGATGCTTGTCATGCTAAAAAGGTACAAGGCATTCACAAAGAGCCACGTGAACTACTCTCTCAAAATTATGAAATTAAAGAGATGAGTGACAGTGACCGATGTTGTGGTTTTGGTGGAGTAACCATGCAGACAGAAAAGTACCACTTTGCAGAACTTGCAGGTCAACCAAAAGCCAAAATGATAGGTGAAACGGGTGCTACAATAGTAAGTGCAGAGTGTTCAGCTTGTCGTATGCAGATAAGTAACTCCCTACATCAAGCTGATGTCGATGTGGTGTTTAAAAATCCTGTGGAGTTGATTGCTGAGGCGTTGAAAAAATATTAAGGTTTTATCTTCAATAAACATTTTACTATTGGTTAACATAGGATAGATTCTATAAAATATTTATAGAAATATTACTCTCCTTTCTTATAACTATTTATATCACTTATTATATTAAAAAGTGATATAAGTCACTATGGCTATACACTTATATCACTTTTATGCTAAAATATTATATAAAAATGGAGAAAAGTATGATAGGTAGAAAAAAAGAGATAGCAACTTTAAATAATTTATGTGATAGTGATGAGAGTTCTCTCGTAGCCATTTATGGACGAAGAAGAATTGGTAAAACTTATCTGGTCAACTATATGTTTAAAGAGTATCGAAAAGAGTGTCTCTTTTTTGAATTTACAGGAACGTCCAATGTGCGTACAGAGGCACAGATTGATAACTTTATAGAACAGGTCTATGAGTGGTTTCGAGCAGAACCTACCAAACCCATCAACAACTGGAGTGATGCCTTTAGGTTTTTAAAAAGAACCATCGATGCAGAGGTGGAGCAAAAAGAGCATAAAGAGAAAGTTATTATCTTTATCGATGAGATACCATGGATAGACCCCTCTACAAAAGCAAACTTTCTTTCAGCTCTTGGTTACTTTTGGAATACCTATTGTGAGACAAGAGCCAATATTGTTATGATTCTCTGTGGCTCTAATGCCTCTTGGATAAAAAATAGAATTTTTGAAGATGCTGTTGGACCTCTGCACAATAGATTGACCAAAAAAATTCCGATGTATCCTTTTGATTTAAAAGAGACAAAAAAATATCTTCTTGAGGAGAAAGGGTTTAATCTCGATGTTAAAATGGTCACCGATATCTATATGATATTTGGTGGTGTTGCCAAATACCTCTCCTATCTTGACCCTAAAAAAAGTCTCTATGAGAATATAGATGAACTCTTCTTTAATCTTCATGGTTTGATGCATAATGAGTATGAAAAAGTATTTAAATCACTCTTTATGAATAGAGCAGATTTTCACAAATCAATTATAGAACTACTCTGCAGTAAAAAGTCAGGATTTACCATCAATGAGATAGCAAAAAAACTTGAACTTTCTATGGGTAAGAGACTTATTACTACCATCGATGAATTGGTGTTGTGTGGATTTATAAAAGGAGTTGGCAAGTTTAATCAAAAGAGCAGAGAGATTAAATATATAATCTCTGACCAGTATATTTTGTTTCATCATAGATGGATAAAAGAGCTTAGTAAAAATGATGTAGCGAGTTTTTCTATAGGGTATTGGCGGAATCAGACAACCAAACAGGCTTATAGTATTTGGAGTGGTTTTGCATTTGAGATAGTTGTCATGACCAATATAGAGCTATATCTAAAAGCAAGAGGACTACAGAGACTCTTTGGTGGAGTTTACCATTGGCAACATATCGCAAAGAATGAAGATGAAAAAGGTACTCAAATCGATATGGTTGTTGATTATGGTAATGAGCTATTTGATATAGTTGAGTGTAAATACCATAGTGATGAGTTCATCATAACCAAAGAGTATGCTCAAACGCTTAAAAACAAGTTAAAGATGTTTCGAGCGTATGGACTTAATGGCAGACGCAAAGCAGAGCTTAGATTAGTTTTCTTGACAACTTACGGCGTAAAACATAATGTGGCATTTCATGGTTTAAATATAGATAAGATGAGCTTAGAAGAGTTAATTGGAGAGTAGGGGGGGTAATTCTGAGGCTTTGAAAAAAGAGTAGGCTTCTCTGCTAAATATGATATAATTGACCATCTTATATCAGGAATATATATGGAAGAGCAGAACAGGGAACTCTCAACTGAAGAACCAATCAAACCAACCTCACAAACTTTCTCATTTGAAGGTAGTGGTAAAGAGTATTTTCGTATTTGGATAGTCAATATCGCTTTGACTATTTTGACCTTGGGCATCTACTCTGCTTGGGCGAAGGTGCGAACCAATCGTTATATCTATGCCAATACCTATCTAAATGGCTCAAATTTTGAGTATAATGCTGACCCGATACGTATTTTAGTTGGTCGGCTTATCGTGGTAGGGATCTATGCAGCTTTTGTTATTTTTTCAGAATATCTGATGATGTTTGAGGTAGCTGGATTTATTGCTCTTCTTGCATTTATAGCCATGCCTTGGCTGGTTCGTCAAGCAGTTAGTTTTAAGATGAGAAATACCAGTTATCGAAATATCCCTTTCCGTTATAGTGGAAAGAGCATTGACTTTTATATCTTCTTTATCTACCATGGACTACTCAATATGTTTACCCTCTTTTTACTCTTTCCCTACTCTTATGTCAAATTTAAACAGTTGGTCATTGGAAATGCTCATTATGGTCATGGTAAATTTAGATTTTATGGAACAACGGGTGAGTCATACGCTACTTTTATATTGGTGTTTATCTGGTCTATACTGTTTGTTATAGGGGTCGTCTTTGTACTTGGAATGATCGGTGCATTGATAGGAGGAGTCTTTTCTGGTGAGGAGGCAGGAGTATTGGGTAATGCAGCTGAGATGGCTTCAGTATTTTCAGAAGCCAATGCCTCTACGGGAGAAGTGACCATTGAGACAGAAGAGTTAGGTGAGAATGCAGAGTTGATAGGTTTGTTAGCCATGGGAATTGTCTTTTTACTCTATCTACCAATTGTTTTTTGGCAACAGGGTTTCTCTGATGGATACTTCTCGAACTTTGTACGTAACTCTACTTCGTTAGAACAAGCTCCTTTAAAAGGGATGATAAAACCATTTAAGTTAGGCGTAATATCGGCAACCAATGTTATAGCCATTATGCTCTCATTAGGTTTTCTCTATCCTTGGGCTAGAATTCGTTACTTAAAGTATAAGTTAGAGCATACTGGATTTGCTTGTAAAGATTATGAACAGTTTGAATCTTCAGGGTATGAACGTGGTTCAACTGTTGGTGAAGAGATGGTTGACTTCTTTGATATTGATATAGGATTGTAGTATGTTGGTTGAAGCAGTTTTATATGATGGGAAAAGCTCCAAAGAGTATTATGTTGTTATGGAGTTTACTTTTGGTAGACGGGTAAAGATTGATTCTCATGATATTGATGTGGCACTAGAGGAGATTGAGATAGGTTCACGTTTAGGAAATACCCCTAGAGTGTTAGAGTTTCCTAATGGTGTACGATGTAAAAGTAAAGAAAATGATAAGATAGATCAAGTGTTACGTGATTTTAACATTAAAAAATCCAGAACCCATAAAATAGAGAGTTCATGGGGATTAAGCTTAGGTGCAGTGTTGGTGACCATTGCTTTTGTCTTTTTTATGTTGACCACAGGAGCGAATTATACGGCTACGGTTATCGCTTCTGTATTACCTCAAAATACATTAGATGAAGTGAGTAACATTACCATGGAGTACCTAGAAGAGGATTATCTCTACCCTTCAAGGCTCTCTTCTGAGAAAAAAGAGCTGCTTCAAAACTATTTTGATACCTTAACTAAAGATGATGATGGTTACGAGCTTCACTTTAGGTCTTCAAACAGTCTAGGTCCTAACGCATTTGCTCTGCCCTCTGGAGATATTGTGTTAACGGATCAACTGGTTGATTTAAGTAAAGATGAGAAGTTACGAGATATTTTAGGGGTCTTGGCTCATGAAAAGGGTCATGTGCTAAAACAGCACTCTTTACGTATGGCGATTAAAACAGGGATTGCTGGAGTGATTATTGGGTATATGACGGGAGATATCTCTATTTTGGCTACAGGTATTCCTACGGTGTTGATTAACAGCAGTTACAGCAGGGAGTTTGAACGAGAGGCTGATGCTCATGCAGTTGCAGAGTTAAATGAGATGAATATCTCCACCATCTATATGGCAAACCTCTTTGAAAGTTTGGCTGAAGAGTTTGATATTGATGAAAATAGTACCGCGACATCATTGATTGCTTCGCACCCTTTGACCCATGAA
>JAHZJZ010000116.1 GCA_022600655.1 Campylobacterota bacterium
CCATCTGGCATCTCAATAAAAAGACCAAACTCAACAATCTTTTTTACTTTTCCAGAGTACTGTTTATTAATCTCATACACCATCTGTTTTTTTACTGGTGTAGAGGTAATCGTGTCGATATATGCTTTAGCTCCATCAACACTCTCTTTTGAGTCACCTGTGATTTTTACACTGTTTGTATCTCTATCAATGTCAATACTCACACCATATTTTTCAATAATCTCACGAATGGTTCCCCCACCCTTTCCAATAATCGCTGGAATATGACTAGAGTCAACATCAAAAGTAGCTGAACTTGGTAAAGCTTGGCTTGGGTTCATCTGAGTTAATGCCTCTTCCATAATATTTAAAATATGTAAACGTCCCTCTTTCGCTTGATAGAGTGCATCTTTTAAAACCTCTGCATCAATTCCACCTAACTTAATGTCCATCTGTAAGGCTGTTACGCCATCAGCTGTACCTGTTACTTTAAAGTCCATATCTCCATCATGATCTTCAAGTCCCATAATATCTGAAAGAACAGCATACTTATCACCCTCAGTTACCAATCCCATAGCGATACCAGCTACCAGCTTTTCTGTCTCCACTTCAGCCGCTTTTAGTGCCAATGAACCACCACAAACCGTTGCCATAGAAGAAGAACCATTAGACTCTAACACTTCAGAAACCAAACGAACAGTTCCATCACGACCCATATCTAAAGTTGGTTCCAATCCTCTTTTTGCAAGATTTCCATGACCAAGTTCTCTTCGTCCTGGAGCTCGTGCTGGTTTTGCTTCACCAACTGAATAACCAGGAAAGTTATAGTGAACCATAAAGGTCTCATAGAGTGAACTCTTTGAACCTATTAACTCATATGATTGTGCAGCTTTAGCATCACCAAGTGTTGCTGTCACTAATGCTTGTGTCTGACCACGAGTAAAGAGACATGAACCATGAACTGATGGTAAAATATTGGTCTCAATATCGATAGGACGAACCTCATTTAAAGCTCTACCATCAGCTCTTACACTTTTCTCTAAAATAAGTGAACGAACAATAGATTTTTTATACGCTTCAAGCATTTTAGAGACTAACTCTTTTTCAACCTCTTCACCTTTAGCCTCCAAATCATCCATGATTTTTTGTCTAACCGCTTTTAACTCTTGGCTTCGCTCACTTTTTGCCATAGACTGAACAGCATTTTCAACAGCCTCTTGATAGTTAGAAGCGATAAACTCATAAAGCTCACTGTCCGACTTCTCCTCTTCAAGCTCAAGTTCAATCTTCTCTTTTGTCACTACCGTAAACTCTTTTTCATACTCAACCGTTACTTTCGCAATAGCACTCTGTGCAATATCAAGAATCTCTAACAGTTCATCCTCTTCTAACTCATTCACCACTTGTTGATGCTCTTTTTCAGAAGCGTTAACACACATCTCAATCATTAAGATATCAGAACCACTACCAACAACTAACAAGTCAAGTGTAGACTCCTCTTGCTCTTGCAGTGTTGGGTTAAGTAGTACCTCATCATCTATCTTTCCAAGACGAACGGCTGCTACTGATTGACTCACATCAATATCAGAAGTATAAAGAGCTGCAGAGACTGCATGCATCGCTGCTAGTTGCATATCTACAGCTGGATCAGCACTCAGAACAGTTACCGTTAATACTACAGGGTAGTGAAAACCTTTTGGGAAAAGTGGTCTAAGCGAACGGTCAACAATCCGTGAGGTTAAGGTCTCAAAATCACCTGGTTTAGTCTCACGTTTTATAAATCCACCTGGGATTTTTGCAGCAGCATATGATTTTTCTATATACTGTACTGTTAAAGGTAGAAAATCATCTTCTACGGGTTTAGGGTCAACAGCAACAGCAGCTAAAAGTACAGCGTCACCACATTGGTATAGTACTGCTCCACTTGCCTGTTTTGCAACTTTATTAAATGTATATTTCTCTTCTAAATTATTACAACTAATCTCTATAATCTTTTCACTCATCATTCTCTATTTTTCCTTCATTTTCATTATTTACCATTATCTTATCAATCTCTTCAAATGTAAAACGCTCTAAACTATCATAATAATACTCTATTGAGACATAGTCATCAATCTTATGAGGACAAAAAAGATTATCACATACTTTGAGTAAATTTTCATAAACAACATTGTCCAAAATGGGTACAGCAATAAAGACATTTTTAGCCCCAAGGGATATAGCCGTCTTTATTGCTGTCATCATTGTTAAACCCGTCTCTACACACTCATCAACCAACACCACATACTTTTCATCTAAACCATCCAACATTTTACCATAACGATATTTATTAATATAGCCTATAATATTCTCTTTATATCTCTCATGTGCCTCTTGATAAATATAATCTTTAGAAATTCCAAAAGATTCAATCAATGCTTTATGCATAACTACCTCTTGAGTCTCTCCAACCATAGCAATAACCAAATCAGGGTTAACCAATGAACGTACAGGTTCTGTTAAGAGTAAATCCATTCTACTATCTAATGCTTTAGCAACCTCATTTGCAAAATAGACTCCCCCCTCACTCACACCTAAAACCACTGTCTCATTAGCTTTTAAAATATCTTTAGGCAAAATATCAATTAATGCCCTACTGGCATCTTCTCTATCTCTGAATATGGTTTCTCTCTCTTCTATCTTTTTTGGCATAAGTTAACCTACTGTGCAGCTGAAGCTGCTGAGCCTAAAAGATTCTTTAGGTCATTATCAACAAAGCTAACCCCTAACCCTGCTGACATACTGTTAGCACCACTATTTAAGAAGTTATTTGCACTAATATACGCATTAATATGTTTAAAGAACTGATATCTTACCGTAGTCGTTAAGTTAGGGTTTGAGCCTCTAACATCATTAACAGCGTTAAAATCATATAGGTTTGTACTAAACTTCAAAGTATCATTCAGTGCAAAGTAATCAAATCCAAAACCACCCTGCCCCTCTATAATTCCTACACGGAAACGCATATCATCATAACGTTTTCCATATTGAGCTGAGAGTAGATACTCTCCACTCTCATGCTTTTTATTACCTATATAACCCTGTTCAGAGTCACTATCAGATTTAAAACTAGGTCCAGAGGTAACCCCTAACATATAGTAACGTGTTGGATCAGGCTTTAATGCTAAATCAATATGAGATTTAGAGTAGCCTCCATCATCATAAACCTCATCACTTCTCATCTCTAAATGAAGTTCACTCTTTACCATACTGTCAAGATACTTATCAACTTTCTCCATGGTCTCTGTACCATCAGCAAAAAAACCATCGACTGAAGTAAGTGCTTTATTGAGTTGGCTATCTTTATTTTCAATAGTACTATTGAGGTTATCTTCAAGCTTTACAAACTTATCTAAAGCCGTTGGTAGTTTTTCATCCAATGTAGCTCCTACTCGGTTCAGATAAGTGGTAATGCTCTCTAATTTTGCCATAATTTTAGGTAAATCTTTATTGATAGTCTTGGCAACTTTCGAGTAGTCTTTTGAGGTTTGACTAATATCCTCACTCATTACACCAAACTTTTTAATGCTATCATCTAAATTAACCAAGGTAACACTTGCATTTTTAATCATCTCATGAATGGTTTGATTCTCTTCGTTACTAATTGAAGATAGCAACGTTGTAAACTCTCGTATATTCTTAAGAGAAGTCTGTATGTCATCTTTTCCACCTGAAGAGAAAATCTCTCTCATATCTTTTACAAGATAAGCAATCTCTTGAAAAGCCTGATCAGCAGCAGTTGAAGCATCAGCAATACTTGACTGTCTCATCTCTTTATCAAGTAACATATTGGCTCTTAAGGGTTCTGTAGACTCACCTGGTTTAATATCTAAAAATTTACCACCTAAAAGAGAGTCTTGAGAGACTATAATAGTAGAGTCACTAGGAATTTTTACCCCTTCATCAATCATTAAATTGGTAATAACATCATTGTTTTGCAATATGATATTATCAACATACCCAATATTGACACCTTTGAGTTTCACCTTTGCTTTCTCTTTTAGCCCTGAGCCATCATCTACTTTTGCCATAATAGGATAGCTCTTTTTAAATAGGTTATCAAAGCTACTCAACTGCGACAGTAAACCAAAAAGAAAAAAGAGTGATATGGTTATAAAAAGACCTACTTTTGCCTCTGTTTTCATCTATTCTGTACCTTGTGAAGAGAAACTCTCTTCTATGTTTTGTTTTATCCCACCAATAGGATTTAAATTAAGCTCAAAATAGAGTGCTGTATTTCTAAAGGAATCATTCGTATTAGGGATAATCTCTTGTCCTATACTTATACTTGCACCCCAACACTGCTGCTTATGTTGCCATCCTAGTTCCCACTGATGATTAAAGTCTTGCTCTATATCATAATCCATACGAAAAAACCAGTTATCTTTATCATTATATCTATGCACAAGTTCACTGTTTAAAAAGCTGGTTTTCTTATTGTCAAATAAAAAATCATGATTATAAAAATGTGTTAACATTATATCATAGTTGCTTTGATTATATCTAAGAGAAGAGGTTAATGAACGAATTTTTTCTTCATTCCACGCATAGGTTAAGTTACTATAAAGTGCCAAATTATCTCTATTATATCCCATCTCATTTGTAAAATCTCCTCTGGATTTTTCACGTTCAGGATAGATACTATAAGCAAACTTATGAAAAAAATTCATATTAAAATCACTATTGAAATAGTATTGACTCAGAGCAAAAGAGAGCTGTTCTTCTTGCGTTTGACTTACAAAAAGCTCTTGCTGTTCACTACTTAAATCACTGTATTTAACAGGTGACTCTTTTTCAAAACTTGGTTTAATATAAGTAACAGAAGGGTGAAGCGTATGCACCGAACCATCATAAGCTTTATTTAAATCACTAGAGAGTTCAACGGTATGATAATTACGATAAAAATAATAATCCTCTCCTCCATCATCAAGATTTGTAAAGTCAACTCTATTCAAATAAAGATTTTCAGAAACAGACAAATCAAGATAATCATTAAAAAATGAGTCGTAGTAAGTGATGGGTATATCTAGTTCACTCTGATAAGCTCCACTTCCCTCTACTCTTGTATGATTTCGCATCCTAGCATCTATGGTATAAAAGAGTTTATTACCTGGAAATTTACTCATATAATGATGATAATGCAGTGAAGGGAACTCTTGAAGGGTTCTACTGTTGCTTACTTTACTCGTATCAATATTATATTTACCATATAGAGCAAAATAGTCATCTTCATCATACATAAATGCATTAAGTCGTGACTCAATAAGATTAGAGCGAACAAGAGATGAAGCACTCTCTTTTTGAAGATTTAGATACTCTCTATCATTTAAGTAAGTTCCATCAAAGTAGAGTCCACTCTTATACTCCTCTGGTCTCAAAAACTTAGGTAGGATATCTCTTGAATTATAGAAAAGTTCAAAACCTAAATGCTCTCTATTAAAGTCATATTTATCAGCATAGTGTTGAGTATTTTTAAAGTATCCTGTTCTAAAGTATCCATCAGAGTGATTAGAGTCAACAAAACGTGCAGTAACATGAGTTCCATACCCTCTATTGGTACGTATTTGAGGGTTAAACTCTAAGTCAAAATTTTCTGTGGGTGCATAGAAAAAAGGTTGTTCATATAAAAAGCCCTCAGAGTCCGAAAGTTTAAATCGAGGAAGAAGCAGTCCTGTTGTTCTTTTATGTACCGTAGGAAATGCCAAATAGGGGAAGTAAAAAACGGTGGTATCATAAAAACGAAGCTTAGCATCTTCCATGGTAATAAACTGTTTATCGTCACGATAGTGTGCCTCTTTAAACTCAATCGTCCAATCGGGGTTACTTACATCACAACTTGATACACGACTGTTAAAGAGTTTATAATCATCTTGCTCTTTAGTTGCTCCCTCTGAGTCAATCCATAAATTCTCTTCACTCGTTAAAAATAACTTCTGAAAATTAACGGACTTTGTTTTTGTATTGATGAGTAGTTTATCAGTTGAGACACGATTGTCTTCCAAACCAAGCATCTCTACTTCACCTTCAAGTGTAAGCAGAGAAGCGTTTTTATCATAATCAGCACTATCGGCTTTAATCATCGCTCCATCATAGAGAATGACCACATCATCATAGGCAAAAAATCTCTCTGAAGTCGCTGAAACATTTTTTGCCAAGACCTCTATGGTCTCATTAGCAAAAGTCAGTGAAGAGAGAGTCAAGCAAAGAAAAGAAAAGCTACGCATTCACCATTACACATCCACAACAATTGTTTTAGCAAGTTTATCATGTAGTGTTTGAACTAAAGGATTAAAATAGGCTAAAAGGTATCCTAAATAGAAAACCATATCACTAATAACTCTAAAACCAGCCCGTACTAAAGCCATCTCAAATGAGGGTATCATTCCTGTATTGATATCAATAACTTGTATTTTCATTATCATTTTTCCAGGAGTCATACCATTTTGCCACACAAAAAATGTATGGTAAATAACCTTAAGTACCGTAAATGCTAAAAGGTTTTCCTGAAAAAAAATAGCAAACTCTTGTGCTGATTTGAGCAATGTCAACTGATTATAAAATATTGCCATTAAAAACAGTGAGACAATAATATCATCTATAAAAAATGAACTTAGTCTCTTTCCTGTGGTTGATATCTGATACTCATCAGCAGATGACTCTTGCATCATCGCTCCTAGAGTGCTTGGTAAGCAATATCAGTTCGACACTGTTTACCAGCAAAATGTACTTGTCCTACCAACATATAAGCTCTCTGTTGAGCCTCCGCGATGCTATCACCCATACCAACACAAACCAATACTCTTCCACCCGTTGCATAAAGTTTACCATCATCACCACGGCTTACCCCTGCAAATGAGATATGTGCATTGGATTCAAGGTCATCATGCACAATATCATCTACAATAATCTCTGCTGGTTCACTGCTCTTATATGGGTAGTCTCTACTTGCCATTACCACCCCAACAGCATACTTATCATAAAACTCTATCTCTGCACTTTTAAGGTCACCTGTAGCTGCTTTATAAAAAAGCTCACTTGCTGGAGACTTAAGCAGTGGCATCAACTCTTCACACTCTGGGTCACCAAAACGAACATTATACTCTAAGATAATCGGCTCACCGTTAACCACCATCACACCGATAAAGAGTACCCCTTTAAAAGGATTTCCTTCCTCTTTCATACCTTTAAGTGTAGGAACAATTACTCTCTCATCTAGTTTTCTATAAATCTCATCATTAACCAGTGGAGTTGGAGCATACGCACCCATTCCACCTGTATTTGGTCCTTCATCATTGTTAAGCAGTCGTTTATGATCTTGTGCAGCTGGTAAAACCACATAATCTTCACCATCACAAATGGCAAAAACTGAAAGCTCATAACCATCTAAAAACTCTTCCACGACAATTGAAGTACCAGCATCACCAAATGAGTTACCAGAGAGCATCTCACCAGCAGCTTTTTTCGCTTCATCATGACTTTGAGCGATAATCACCCCTTTACCACCACAAAGTCCATCTGCTTTAACAACAATTGGTGCTTCTAAAGTGTTGATAAACTTATACGCCTCTTCGATAGAGTCTGTCTCTATGTATTTAGCAGTAGGAACATTGTGACGAGCCAAAAAGTTCTTCATAAAAATCTTTGAACCCTCTAGTTGTGCCGCTGATGCGGTTGGTCCAAAAATAGTTAACCCTCGGTTATCAAACACATCAACAATCCCATCAACCAATGGAGCTTCTGGGCCAACAATGGTTAAATCAACACCATTAGCTTCACAAAAATCAGCCAACTCATTAAAGTCACTAATGGTTAAATTTTCACCCAGTTCGTCAGTTGCTCCATTACCTGGTGCAAAGTATAGCTTATCTACATTTTCATCTTTTTTAAGTGCCATACCGATAGAGTATTCTCTTCCACCTGCACCAATTACTAATACGTTCACCTACTACTCTCCGTCATATTATTATTAAAGACGACATTATACACTATTAAAGATTTTAGATTGGTTTACGAATTTAAAACGCATTAAATAACATAAAAAAATAGATTAAAACTTGATGGTAAAAAATATAGGAGTAGATTTGTTTGAACTTTAGCTAAACAAATGTTTTAAGTAATAGCCCCGAGTAGCCGTTCTGTATAGAGCCGGCCCTAAAAAGCCAACGGTGTAGGAGAGAGAGACTGTTTGGGGACAATTTCTCGTGGGTATTAACCACTCAAACGAAACCATCCACTCCCCAATCAACTACATGTCCCACTAAATATAATGTTGGACCACATATCACAGTAGTCGAACCACTCAGGTTAATAAAATTATACACTAATTCTCATCAAATGTCACTATTTTTAGTTATTTCTTTAGCTTTTTCAATACATGATGTGATTAATGGTTCCTCAGCGACCACATATCTACAACTACTAGGAAGATGCTCTCTAGTCGCTTCTCCAATCAATACAGCAGTATAACTTTTATCCCAAGAGAAGTTACGAAAAAAACATGTTATCGTTGATGGTGAAGTGAAAATAATGGTGGCACTTTTTTCAGGTTTATCCTCTTCCAGATAACTTTGACACAGGGTTTCATAGATAATCTGCTCACCTAACGCTATTCCCTCTTTAGATAAATAGTCTTTACTATTAAAAGAGACTTTTTTCGGACGAAGATAGAGAATATTTTTGTCAGAAAAGTAAGATTTAATATCTTCTGCTAATGTTTTAGCATAAAACTTTTCAGGCGTATAAATTACTTTACCACCTAACTCTTCTATCTTTTTTTTGGTCGCTTTACCTATGGCTATACAAGGATAGTTTTTCCAACTTTCATCTATCTCATCTGCACTTACCACCGCTTGTTTAGAGGTAAACATCAAAGTATCATACGATGCGAAATCAATAGAGTCTGCGATAAGATTAAACTTTATCATCGGCAATGAAACAACATCAGAGTGTTCAACAACTGACAAGAGATAAATCATTAAACCAGACCCAATGGCTTACCATCTCTTATAGAATCATTAACCTCTTCATCATCATAAGGGTCATAGTGAGGGGTGATAATCCATGTTTTTTTATCATCGAGTTTCATAATTCTCTCTTCTATCTGGTCTGAGATACGATGTGCCTCCATGAGTGTCATATCGGGTTCTAATACCAAATGAAACTCTACATAGTTATGCGTACCATCTGTTCTTGTTTTTAACCAATGATACCCATTAACCAAAGGATGCTCTGAAAGTTTCTTTTCAATCGATTTGACTATTTCAGGTTCTAATGCTCTATCTAGCAAAATAAAAACACCTTCTTGAATAATCTCATAAGCAGAATAGATAATATAAATCCCTATTCCAAAACCAAAAATCGCATCAATAATATCCCAATCTGTAAAATAAACCAAAACCAATGAGAGTAAAATCACCCCATTACTCAATAAGTCAGTCTGATAGTGAAGTGCATCAGCTTTTATTACAATATTATCAGTCTTCTTAGCCACACCCATCAGATACTCAACCAGTAAAAATGTCACTGCAATAGAAAAAATCATCACCACAATGGCAGGAGTTAACATCACTGTCTCCGTACCAGTGACAGCTTTGTTAATCGCTTCATAGATAATATAAAACCCAGAAAGGGTAATAATCGTCCCCTCTATCACTGCAGCGATAGCTTGAACTTTTCCTTTTCCATACTGAAAGTTATCATTGGCTTTCTCTTCAGATTTCTTAATGGCAAAGAAGTTAAAAATTGAAATCACCGTGTCTAAAAGTGAATCTATCGCTGAAGCCAAAACAGCCACAGAACCTGAAGCCACACCTATGGCAAACTTGACAATGGTTAGAATGATTGCAACCGAACTTGCGACAATCGTTGCTCTCTTTTGTGGGGACATACTCATATTACTACTCTCCTACTTACTGAAATGTACCATCTTAAACTTATCACCCATAATGGTCGGTGCAATCAAAGTCTTAATTTTATCGGCTTCTCTCAAATACTTCTCTTGTGTCGTCTGTTTAG
>JAHZJZ010000117.1 GCA_022600655.1 Campylobacterota bacterium
ACGTCCAGCACCGTGGTAGTCGTAGCCGGCCCAACCGGAGTAACCGTGACCACGCCGAGAGTAGCCGTTGCTGCACTGTTCATAAGAGCATCGATAGCCGCCGCCACCTTGGTAGCAACAGCATCTTCATCATTACTATGTTGTAGTATGATGGAGGCTTCCTCTTTTAGTTCATCTAAAGCATTACTCACAGCAACTGAAGTACCAGCTATCTTAAACATCTCTTTATCATTGAGTCCATCTCCAAATACAGTGGTTTTTGCTAAGGGAATATCAAGATACTCACATACTTTGTTTAGAGCATTGGCTTTGTCACCAAGTGGATGTAGTATGGTCAAGAAATAACAATTCATATAGTTCTCAGGAGCCAATTTAATTTCAATCTCTTCAGCAAAAATCCTTTCCAAATGTTCAGACAGTGGTCTTAGTATTGTTTCATCTCCCATATAGACCACTTTAAGTGTATCTTTAGCTCCTTCTATTTTATCTTTATATTTTACTCTTGGGTCATGGGCATAACTTTTATCGATTAGATAAGATTGGAAGTGGTTCATCACTGGGGGTAAAGCAAAAGTTTCACTAAGTGTAGCGTGGTCATTAAGGGAGATAATAAAAGGTTGAATATCAAACTTTTTTCCTTCATAAATGACAGCATCTGTTAGCTCTTTGCTTAAGGTTTGTATATCAATCAGTTTTTTCTCTGAGGTAACCACCATTGCACCATCGAGTAAAATCAAAGGGGCTTTAAGATGCATTCCTGCAAGAAACTCTTGAGTCTTATTAAAACTTCTTGCCGTTGCAACGGAGAGAAGTCTATTTTGAGCTACTCTATTCCAAACCTCTTTGCTAAATGGACTAACACTTTGACTACTGTGTAAAAAGGTGTGGTCTAAATCGGTAATAAATAGTTGTTGCATCTGTTTCTCTTCATTTTTTTACGCAATTATAGTAGAATTCTAGTTATGAATATATTGATACAAATTGTTTTACTGATGGTTATGTTGGAGTTGATAGAGGCAAACCTTCAAAAAGCAGGAACTTTAGAGTTAATGATAGAGAGGCTTTATGGGTATTATCAAAAGTCTATTTTTCTATTTTTTTTAGTTCATCCTAGCTACTACTTTGTCATTTTTATTAGCTTGTATTTGAATCTTTTAGACTTTTATATTATAGCTATTTTGGTTATTAAAAGTTTAGATATCTTTTTTAAAATTGAGATGATACAACAACGTTTTATTAAACAAGAGATGGATGAAGAGTTAAAGATTATGATGAAAATGAAAATGGCACCATGGATGTCACTGCTTGGTGTGATTATGTATGTTCCACTGCTCGCGATGTCAATTTTTTCATGATGATAAAGAAACATTAACACAAAAGTGATTATAATGTCGTAACTGCAATATACAATATTACAAACTACAACAATCCCCGTATAGCTTCAAGAGGAATTATGAGCGAACAACAAGCGAAAAAACAGCACAGTAATAAGAAAAAAAAAAATACAAATAATAGAACACATATTCCTGTTGAGGGATATAAAGTAGAAGATTTACAATCAAAACCATTAGAGGAACTTGTAGAGATTGCTCTGAAGGTAAAAGTTGAAAATCCAAACGAGTTTAAACGAAAAGATTTAATTTTTGAAATTCTAAAATCACAAGTAAAACAGGGAGGATTTATTCTCTTTACAGGTATTTTAGAAGTTATGAATGATGGTTATGGTTTCCTGCGTTCAGAAGATGGAAACTTTGCCAACTCAAGCAATGATACCTATGTAAGTGGTACACAGATTAAGCGATTCGCTCTAAGAAATGGTGATATCGTTACAGGTCAAGTAAGACAGCCTAAAGATCAAGAGAAGTATTATGCTCTTTTAAAAATAGAAGCGATTAATTACCTTCCCCCTGAAGAGTCAAAAAAGAGACCACTTTTCGATAACTTAACGCCACTCTATGCCAATGAAAAACTTAAGCTCGAATATAATCCATTAAGACTTACAGGTCGTGTTCTTGACCTCTTTACCCCTATTGGTAAAGGACAAAGAGCATTGGTTGTTGCACCACCTAGAACAGGTAAAACGGAGCTTCTTAAAGAGTTAGCACATGGAATTAGCTCTAATAGTCCAGATGTATCATTGATGGTTCTTTTGGTTGATGAGCGACCAGAAGAGGTAACTGATATGCAACGTTCGGTTAAAGGAGAAGTCTATAGCTCAACCTTTGACTTACCAGCACAGAATCATGTTAGAACAGCAGAGATGGTAATCGAAAAAGCAAAACGTCGTGTAGAGAGTGGAAAAGATGTCATTATCTTACTTGACTCTATTACTAGACTGGCACGTGCTTACAATACCGTAACACCAAGTTCAGGAAAAGTACTCTCGGGTGGTGTTGATGCGAATGCTCTACATAAACCAAAAAGATTCTTTGGTGCAGCAAGAAATATAGAAGAGGGTGGTTCTTTAACCATTATTGCTACAGCACTGATTGAGACAGGTAGTAGAATGGATGAGGTTATCTTCGAAGAGTTTAAAGGTACAGGTAACTCAGAAGTTGTATTAAGTCGTCATGTGGCAGATAGAAGAATCTACCCTGCTATTGATGTAACCAAGTCTGGAACCAGAAAAGAGGAGCTTCTCTCAGACCCTCTAACGCTCCAAAAAGTATGGGCTATTAGAAATGCAATGCAGAATATGGAAGAGGTCGAAGGACTTAAGTTCCTTTTTTCAAAAATGACTAAAACTAAGACCAATGATGAATTTTTAGCCATCATGAACGATTCATAATTTTATAATTTATGAAAATAGGTGTATTTGACTCAGGGGCTGGTGGGCTCTCTGTGGTTAAAAGTTTGTTAAAACATCAACTTTTTGATGAGGTTATCTACTATGGGGACACAGCTCGTGTTCCTTATGGTCCTAAAGATAAAAATACCATTATTCGCTACTCCCTCGAAGCCCTAGAGTTTTTTAATAATTTTGATATAGATTTACTCATTACAGCTTGTAATACGGTCTCTGCTTATGCCTTGCCTGATATGAATGCTCAGAGTAAGTATCCTGTTTTAGGGGTTATTGATCCGGGTGTTATGGCACTTGAAAATCGAAATATCAATAAAGAAGACCCTATATTGATTATCGCGACCCGTGCAACCATTGGTTCAAGACGTTATCAAGATGCACTAGAAGGACTAGGCTACACCAATATAACAGCACTTCAAACAGGACTATTCGTTCCAATGGTAGAAGAGGGTATTTTTGAAGGAGAGATCTTAGAGGCGACCTTTAGGCACTATTTTATTGATACTCCTACACCTAAAGCCATCATTTTAGGATGCACACATTTTCCTTTAATTGGAGATACTTTACAGAAATATTTTGATGGAAAACCTCTTTTAATTCATTCGGGTGAAGCGATTGTTGAGTATTTGGAAGCTCGTTATGAGTTGTCATCTAAAGATAAGGTTGCTGAATTAAAAATATTTGCTTCAGATAATGTAGCAGGGTTAAGAAAAATTGCTGATATGTGGTTGTAGGGTTATAGTAACCCTACAGCCTCCCTAATTACAGACATTTTATCATTAGATATTTTTTGCATTTTTTTCGCACCATCACTTAAGATGTCTTGAACTATATCAAGATTATCCATGTAGTAGGCTCTTTTTTCTCTAGCCTCTGCAAACTCTTCCCAAATAAGCTCTTTGAGGTATTTTTTAAAGTGTCCATATCCTTCATTCCCTGATTTATAACGCTCCTGTAGCTCTTGTTTTCCCTCTTCATCAAGGAAGAGTGCGGCAAGATTATAAATATGACAACCTTCATACTCTAAAGGCTCTCCTAATGGAGTAGAGGAGCTAATGATTTTATTACATCGTTTCTGTAGTTTCTTCTCACTCTCCATAAAAATATCGATGGCATTGTCATAGCTTTTACTCATCTTTTGACCATCAATACCAGGAATAGTAGCAAGATTCTCTTCAACAATATATTCAGGAAGTGTAAAAATATCTCCATACTCATTGTTAAATTTAATGGCAATGTCTCTGGTCATCTCTACATGTTGAATTTGATCTTTACCTACAGGTACTTTCTGTGTATCAGGGAGTAAGATATCAGCTGCCATTAAAACAGGGTAAGAGAATAAAGCATGATTAGCAGTAATACCTTTAGCCACTTTATCTTTATAGGAGTGACCTCTCTCTAGTAATCCCATAGGGGTAAACTTTGATAGAATCCAATAGAGTTCAAGCACTTGTGGCACATCACTCTGTACCCAAAATGTTGTTTTTTCTGGATTAATACCTAACGATAGGTAATCAACGGCAGCATCTAATGTTAGCTGTTTTAAAAGTTGGGCATCTTTAGAGGTAGTGAGTGAGTGATAGTTAGCAATAAAAGTAAAAAGCTCTTCACTCTCTTGAAGCTCTATCATGGGTTTCATGGCTCCAAAATAGTTACCGATATGAAGTTTACCTGAAGCTTGAATTCCTGTTAATACACGCATTGTTGTCCTTTGTAACATCTGTTGATATCTTAAGTGACGAAATTATATCCAAACTTGTCATTTAAAAGGATTATGCTATATTACACAATTAGTTCACAATATGTTCACATTTGCTTCAGCCCTCTATAAATTAAAATATTAAACTAAATATTTTATTACGTTTTATGCTGTTTTATCATATGATTATAAAAAGGATTTATAATGATTAGAAAAACTATTTATTTATTATTACTTGTCCCACTTTTAGGTGTTGCAGAGCTTGATATTGAAAAAGTGAACAGAGTACTTTTAGGTCTTAAATCGAGTAAACAGTTACATTTTTTTAACGATAATCAACAGCTTGTGCAGCAATTAGAAAATAAAAAATCAAAATTAAAGTTTACTTCATTAAAAAATGCAGATATTTTACTGTTTCCAAAGTCACCAAAGAGTGAAAAAGTTGTTATTGTTAACAGTTATAAAGCCTTGAAAAAAAACAGTGAGTCTATAGGTGCAATATATCTTCTAAAAGGGCGTACACAAATTGTTTTTGTTGATGAGCGTCTAGAGAAAAAAGGGTTGCATCTGTCAAAAGATTTACATGAATATCTGATTGATGAGTGTTTATTGAACCCCATTTGTCTTTTATAAATAGAAAAAAACAGTAGTTGACCATATAGATAGCTTGGTTAATAGATATTAATATCTATTAACTGAAAATAAAATAATTATAGAATATATTATATTAAATTAAGTCTACCCTTTTTAGTATACACAATTAATAACCTTTTTATGTTAAAATATCCATTAAATCTAAAAGAGAGTTTAGGGTTTTTAATATGTATAATAAATTTATATTTTCTACTATTCATAAAGTTTATTATTTTTTAATAGCTTATACCCTCGTATGCATAATTTTTATCTATGGATACAATCAACTTCCTCACTATGAAGAGCAGTTTAAAAAAGTTGTTCTTCACCTATCCATTGAGGGTGTTGATGCTTCTACTGACCGTACTATTAAAACCATTTTTGCTAATGAAAAAGATATATATCGGAGTAACCTATTTGATACCCAAAAACGCACAGGTAATGAAAAAGAGTTACAAAAGCTTAAACATAAAAATATTTCATCTGTTTATATCGTTATTCCCAAAAAAGAGAATCTTATTTTTCTTTTAGATGGTTGTAATGGAAATAGAGGAGAGTTTGGTCAACTCTTTCAACCTGTAGATATGAACATATTTCGTAAAATACAACAAACTAAGAGTAAAGAGATTTTTATACAAGATGGAATCAAGGATTTAGGTTTTACATTGGTTAAACCCATTATTAAAAATGAGACAGTTGTTGCCTTTTTATTGATTGACTATACACAAAAAAGTTTAGATAACTTTATGTCAT
>JAHZJZ010000118.1 GCA_022600655.1 Campylobacterota bacterium
AAATCTTGAAACAACCAAAGTAATTCAATCAAATTGATAAATAGGAGATTTTCTTATCATAATTTTATCGATTCATATTATAATACTTTTAGATTCCATCTAAAGGTTAGAAATAATGAGAGCTGATGAACGATTTTATAAGGTATCACAAGACTTTAGAGACCCATTTTCACGAGATAGAGACCGAGTTATCCACTCTAGTAGTTTTAGACGACTAGAGTATAAGACGCAAGTTTTTATAAACCATGTTGGTGATTACTTTAGAACACGACTTACCCACTCAATCGAAGTGAGTCAAGTAGCAAGAAGTTTAGCTAAACATCTAGGTCTCAATGAATCTTTAGCCGAAGTCATTGCTCTCTCCCATGATTTAGGACATACTCCCTTTGGACATGTTGGAGGTGATGAACTCGACCTTTTACTTAAAGCAGATGGATTTCAAAATGGTTTTGAACATAACTTCCAATCTTTTAGAACTGTACACCAGTTAGAAAATAGATACAAAGAGTTTAGAGGGTTGAATCTGGCTTATGGAACCTTAGAGGGATTAATAAAACACTCTTACCCTTATAAAAAAAGCTTTTATACCGACTGGCATATAGAAGCATTTGATTTAGATTATCACCCTTCACTTGAAGCTGTCATTGTGGATTTTTCTGATGAGATAGCTTATGTAAGTCATGATATTGATGATGGTGTCAAATATGGACTCATTAATTTCTATGACCTACTGGACAATGAAATAGCTCAAATCATTCATCAACAAGTCACAGAAGAGGGCATAGATATTGATGATAAAATCTACCGTTATAGATTTGTAGGTAAACTTATTAACTTTCTGGTTTTTCAACTACTTCAATCTTCAGATAAAGCTCAAATCACAGAGATTAATAAAAGTAATACTAGACTCCATGCCACAGAGACTCTTCCGATAAAATACCCAAAAAACATAGCCACTGAACTCAAGAAACTAAAAAAAATTCTATTTGAAAAACTCTACCGACATGAAGCGATAGCTAAAAATATGTTTTTTGGAAAACAGTGTGTCACAGGACTCTACAAAGCCCTCATGAGTGACAAAGCCCTACTTCCCAATGACCATTATATAGAACTAGAGAGTAAAAATCATCACAGAGTGGTAGCTGACTATATCGCTAGTATGACCGATAGACATGCTAGTAATTTGTATAAGGAGCTGTATTTTGGGTGATAGCAATCGCCACAAAAATACAAATGGAAAATAGAAAATAAAAACATCTGCTATAATGCCAATAATCTCAACCCCTATCCTCAAATACAAGGTCAACATAATATGTTATTTTCTACACTTGGTCTCTGTGAACCAATTTTAAAAGCCATTTCTGAAACAGGGTACAGTAAACCAACACCCATACAACAAAAAGCTATTCCCTTTATTTTAAAAGGTGATGATGTTTTAGCAGCAGCACAGACAGGTACAGGTAAAACAGCTGCTTTTACTTTGCCATTGTTAGAAAACTTACAAAAAAATCACAAACATACAGCACACAGAGGGAAACCTAAACGGCATATAAGAGCATTAATCTTAACCCCAACTCGCGAACTGGCAGCACAAGTTGGTGAAAATGTTGAGATGTACTCCAAATATCTACCCTATAACTCAACCATTATTTTTGGTGGTGTGAATATCAATAGACAAATTAATGCCATAAAACAGGGTGTTGATATTTTGATAGCAACCCCAGGAAGGCTACTAGACTTGGTTTCTCAAAAAGTAGTTGACCTCTCAAAAGTAGAAATTTTAGTACTCGATGAGGCTGACCGTATGCTTGATATGGGGTTTATTCATGATATTAAAAAAGTTGTTAAACTTATTCCTAAAAATAGACAAACTCTACTCTTTTCAGCAACATTCTCAAAAGAGATTAAAGCCCTCGCAGCTGGTTTTCAAAACAGTCCAAGTTTAGTAGAAGTTGCAGCACAAAACACCACCTCTGAACGTGTGGCACAAGTGGTTCACCCTGTTGATAAAGCACGGAAAAGAGAGCTACTCTACAAACTCATAGATGATGGGCAGTGGCAACAAGTATTGGTCTTTACCAGAACCAAACATGGGGCAAATAGGCTCTGTGAATATCTTGAAAAGCAAGGTATTCGTTCAGCAGCCATTCATGGAAATAAAAGTCAAGGAGCAAGAACAAAAGCTCTTGCAAGTTTTAAAGAGAAAAAGATTCGTGTACTTGTTGCTACCGATATAGCAGCACGTGGGATTGACATCGATATGCTTCCTCATGTTGTCAATTTTGAACTACCCAATGTACCAGAAGATTATGTTCATAGAATTGGACGAACAGGAAGAGCTGGACGTGCAGGTGAGGCTGTCTCTTTAGTCTGTATAGATGAAAATGACTTCTTAAGAAGCATTGAACGTTTGACCTCTCAAAAAATTAAAAAAGTTGTTATTGATGGTTTTGATCTTAATCCAAATATAAAAGCTGAACCTGTAAAAATGGGTGGTAACCGAGGACGACGTGGTGGTGGACAAAAAAACCAATCAAAAAGCTCATCACCAAAAAAATCTTCTGATAAAGAGTGGAATGAAGAGAAGAAAAAACCAAATTCAAGAAATCGCAATAGAAACAGAAGTCGCAATAAAAATACATCACGAGAGAGATAGAGTTTTCTATCTCCCCTTGGAGACAGTGTTTTTAGGGGAAATGCCCAACAAATTTACATTTGACAAATAAAGTCATATTTCGTTATAATAATCTCAACTTGTCCAGAGATTGACCTATCTTTTAGCTTCGGAAGATTATTATTTTGATAATGCTCTTTCACTCCACGAGGAGGGGCAAGGTTTTTTAATATTTATAAATCCCAATTTTTTACTTCTCATCTCTAAAGGTAGAAATTATTTTTGTTCGTTTCATAAAAATCTTCAATTCGTATCTTACTCATAGCAACTCCAACCCCTCAATAAATCTAAAATCTTTAACATTATAAGTAAAAAGAGGAGACTCTAAAATCAAAGCTGTTGAGCCAATAAGACTATCAGGAATATCTAAATTGTGGCTTTTTGCATAAGTTTTGATGAGTGTAGTAGATTGTTTGGATATGGCTTCATTTATCTCTATAATCTCAAAAAGAGAGACAACTTTTTCAATAGTTTTGGGATTGTCTTTCAAAATCTCAATCAATATATTGGTGTCTAAAACTATCATCTCCACGCTTTTTCTCTAATTGACTCTTGGGTTATATCTCTATCTTTCCATATTCCTGCAAATTCAGAAAATCTACTTTGTGGTTGCTCTTTATCTTGCTTTGGTGTATTCTCTTTCTGATGTGTAATTATCTCTAAACCATCATTTTTAAAACGATTCAAGAACCATAATATTTTATCAAAAAGTTGTTTATTCTGTATATTTAGTGTGATGGTCATCTCTACCCTTTTGAGTTTTTTATTATTTATAGTATAGCAAAATTTTTCATTATTCACTTCTTTAAATCACCCCTACAAACTCCGACTCTTCAACCCCTCTTGTAACAACATCTTAATAAACGACTGATAAGGTACATCCATACTATTGGCTCTAACCTTTAGCTCATCAAGCATATCTACAGGTAGTCGTATAGAGATACTTTTAGTTGTCTTTTTCAAGTTTGGAAAACGCACCATCCTAACTTTTGAAGTATCAAAATAGTCTATAGTATCATTCTTTTCCCAAAATTCTCTCTCTTCGTTTTCATCTCTAAAGGTAGGGATTGTTTTTGTTGGTTTCATAAAAGTTTTTCTCCTTTTTTGTCATCTCTCTTGCAGGAATAACGCGTATTTGGTTATCTCGTACTGTAAAAACAACCATAATTTTGCTATTTTTATTATCTTGTCCAAAAGCAACACAGCGACACTCATCATAAGAGTGTGAAAAATCTTCAACTATCAAAAGAGGCTCATTGAAAAACAGCTCTTCTATCCTCTTGTAGTTCAAACCGTGTTTTCTCTCATTTTTATAAACATTGCCATCATCCCAATCAAATCCAGTTAATGACTCTGCATCTAAACAGTCAAATTCCATTTTATGCCTTTTGTATATTTGTATTATATACAAAAAGATATTTATTTTGGATTATGTTCCTTAAATAACTCCAATGCTTCTTTTAATCGAACTTTAACCTCACCATTTTCAAACCTATCAACCCAACTTTGCAACTCATCAAAATTCCAATCCAACTCAACATCACAATACTTCTGCCTCCAACTCTCCATCTTGGCATCCTTACCAGTGGATATATTTTGAAATAACTTTAACATCTCATAATGTATAAAAGTCTCTTTTCGATTTTGAAAGAGTTCTATATATTTTTTTTCTAGTTCTAGGTTAAATGGTTGATTTTGAATTAGTTGAAGTTCAAGAAAATTTTCATAAACTTCACTTCTAGTTGCATTTAATTTTATAGATTTTTTATAAAAAGTTATTGTATTAAGAT
>JAHZJZ010000119.1 GCA_022600655.1 Campylobacterota bacterium
ACTACTATATACTAGAAGTATAAATTCTGAGGGGGATTTAAATGAATTATAAGAATAATAGTCAAACAATGGATTTAGCCATAAAGTTTGGATGTAAAACAGCCAAAGATTTTGCTGATTTTTTAAAAAAATATGGTGAAAAAATAGAGCTTACTGGAACAGGAAAAGAGATTATTCAACTCTCTCTTTTCCGATAAAATTCTTGTTTAAATGAATCAAATCTATTTTCTAAAATAGCTTCACGCATCTGTTTCATTAAATCCAAGTAATAGTATAAATTATGAATCGTACCTAATCTGAAATAGGTAATCTCCCTGGCTCTAAAAAGATGATTCAGATAGGCTTTAGAGTAAGTTTGACAAACCATACAACCACACTCAGGGTCTAAAGGCTCGTTATCTTCTTTAAATCGTGCAGCTTTAATGTTTACTTTTCCATAAGAGGTGAAGAGCGTTCCATTTCTTGCATTTCGTGTTGGCATAACGCAGTCAAACATATCGACTCCACGTGATACATTTTCAACCAAATCCTCAGGAGTACCGACTCCCATAAGATACCTAGGTTTATCTTCAGGCATAAACTGTGTGGTCCACTCAACGGTTTCATACATATCTTTATTACTCTCTCCAACAGAGAGTCCACCAATAGCAAACCCATCATAATCTAAAGCACAAAGCTCTTTAGCAGACTTCTCTCTAAACGCTTTGTCGGTTCCCCCTTGAATAATCGCAAAGATATTTTGCTCAAGAGCTTTACCCTCTTTTTGATTGGCTTTATGGTAGTTAATAGACTCTTCTGCCCAGCGTGTGGTTCGTTCTATACTGGCTTTTATACGCTCTTGTGTGGCTGGTAGGGCAACGAGGTCATCTAGTATCATCATAATATCTGAGCCTAAGTTATATTGGATATCCAATACCTTCTTTGGTGTAAAGTAGTGAGAGCTTCCATCAATATGACTTCTAAAAGTAATACCATTTTCATCTATTTTGACATTATCAGAGAGTGAAAATGCTTGAAAGCCTCCACTGTCTGTTAAAAAGCTTTTGGGAAATTTAGTGAAACCATGGAGTTTTCCCATTTTTATCGATAACCTTATCACCTGGTCGTAAATAGAGATGATAGGTATTTCCTAAAATAATATTTGGTTTTATAAATGTCTCTAAGTCGGTAGCATCAAGAGCTTTAACGGCACCCACTGTACCTACTGGCATAAAAATAGGTGTCTGTATGGTTGAGTGAGCAGTTTTTATGGTACAAGCTCTTGCCCTTGCATCTTTTTTATCTATCTGAAAATCCATTATGATATAATTGTCCTTGTTTTAAAAAATGAAATTATATCAAAATTGAAAAGTAATTATATTTAAAGAAGAGATCTAATGCAAAACATATTAATCCTTGCCAATGGTGAGATAGCAAAACACTTTGTTCAGTGGGTTGGTAAGAGTCGTATTGACGAGAATCATTATTATATAACCTGTGGTAATCATGCCGCATCAACACTACTAAAAACAGCAGCAAATTTAACATTTGTACATGAAGATCCAACCAGTTTTATAAAGATGAAAAAGTTGATGATGCGTGTTGGTTTTTCAGTTGTATTTGTTGTGATGCAAAATCGTGATGAAGCAAACTACTCTTATAGAAACATTCGTATGCTTTACCCTAAAATACGTATTGTTTTTGTGAGTAAGTGGGATGACCTAAAATTAAATGATGAAAATGTAAATATTATTAATATAAATGAACTTATGGCAAGTCATCTCTATGAACACCTACCAAATGTACCCGTTATCGCTAAAAATATTGGTTTAGGAAAGGGTGAAATTATGGAAGTTTTGGTTCCTTTTGGTAGCTCTTATGCCTATAGGCATGTGGGGTCTGTTTCTCACCGAAAATGGCGAATTGTGGCGATTTATCGAAACGAAAAACAGATACTACCTACTAATGCCACCATGTTGAAACCCAATGATATATTAGTAATTATGGGAAATCCAATGGTATTGGAGGAGTTGTATAAACGTATTACCAAACGTAAAGGGCTTTTTCCTGAACCTTTTGGGAAAAACCTCTATTTACTTATTGATATGAATGAATCTAGAGAAGATATCTTGTTACAAGTTAATGAGGCAATTTTTCTCTCTAATCAATTTGTTAGTAGTAAACTCTATATCCGATTAACGCATGTAAACTTCTCTAGTGTTATTAAGGAGTTGAAAAAGTTAGAGAGTAGGGATATTCAAATTTTAATGAATTATGATGAGTCTGAGTTATATAACACCATTGATTATGATACTACCCATTATGATATAGGTCTTTTTTTACTAGATCATAAGCTATTTAATAGAAGTAAGTTTCAACAAAAACTTTACAATTTACGACGTTCAGTCTATATTTTTGGAGAGAGTTCACTCTATAATGTTACTGAAGCGATGTTACTTATGGGAGAAGACTCCGATATGGAGTCACTCTCTTCATCGGTATTTGACCTCTCAGAGACTTTAGGACTGAAACTAAATTTGTGTCACTACAATCCAGAAGGTGACTTTGCAGAGAATAGAAATGTGATAGAACATTATGAATCTCTTTCAAACTTGTATGATTTTAAGATAAATATTAAAGAGAAAAAGAGTAATCCTATTCGAGAGTTAAAGAGTGAAGATGAGATTTTACATGTGGCTCCATTTAAAAAATCTGTGATGAAAACACCTTTTGCAAACTTCTTCTCTACCAATGTATCACGTTATTTTTTAAGTGTTAAAAAACATCCCCAACTCTTAATTCCTATCGAAGAGTAGGGGCTTTGCGTAAGTTGTTAAGTATATTTAAGATAAAATATTTGCATCTTAAATATATAGGCTTTTACAGAGATGATTGTTCCAATTCAGTTAGAAAATAGTAGCAACATAGAATACGATATCACCATAGACAAACTTCCAAAATTATCTTTTGATACCAAAGTAGCAATAGTGACAAATCCTACTGTTTCAGGATTTCATTTAGAGACACTTTTAAATCAAATTGAAGCCAAAGAGCTTCATGTCGTTACCATTCCTGATGGCGAAAAATATAAAAATTTGGAAACCGTTGAGACTATTCTAAATGAACTCTTTACGCATAAATTAGACAGAAAATCACTACTCATTGCTTTTGGTGGTGGTGTTATTGGTGATATGACTGGTTTTACAGCGAGTCTCTATCAAAGAGGTATTGACTTTGTGCAGATTCCAACGACGCTACTCTCTCAAGTAGATGCGAGTGTTGGAGGTAAAACAGGGGTTAACAATCAGTTTGGTAAAAATCTTATAGGGGCATTTTATCAACCTAAAGCCGTTTATATTGATACGAATTTTTTAGAGACACTTCCCAGTAGAGAGTTTGCCGCAGGTGTGGCTGAAGTTGTTAAAATGGCTGTAATGTTTGATGCTTCATACTTTGATTTTTTAGAGGAAGTTGATTTAACAGATAAAAGCAGTTTAGAAAAAACCATCGCTAGATCAGTTGAACTTAAAGCCAATGTGGTTAATCAGGATGAGAAAGAGGCAGGTATTCGTGCTGTACTTAACTATGGTCATACCTTTGGACACGTAATCGAAAATGAGACAGCGTATAAAACCTATCTGCATGGTGAAGCAGTAGCCATAGGTATGGTCATGGCAAATCAATTGGCTTATGCTTTAGGATTAATGAGTGTTGAAGAGATGCAAAGCGTTAAAAGTTTATTGCTTAAGCATAACTTACCAGTTGATTATGAGATTAAAGATGTTGATGTATTTTATAGTAAATTCTTTTTAGACAAAAAAAGTGCCAATGATAAAATTAAGTTTATTTTACCAAATGGTATAGGTGATTTTGAAGTTCGAAGTGATATTGATGAGACGCTTGTAAAAAAAGTATTGGAGAGTTTCACAAGGAATAGTCAATAATGAGACTACTGCTTCTATCTCTCTTTCTGTTCTTGAGTCCACTAGTGGCTGATATGAATCTATCAGGTAAGGTAAATGAGATAATATCTAATACCTTTCTTACTCCTGATGAAGATACAAGAGAAGAGAGACGAGTTAGAATAGAGCAGTCTTTAAAAGATATAGAAGCATTAAAAAACAAGAGTAGTAGTGCAGAAGAGGATAACTCTAGTGAATTAGAAGTAGAAAAGAGAGCTGAGGCTGAAGCACTTAGAATTAAAAAGATACAAGAACAAGCTAAGCTAAAGGCGTTAAATTTAAAACGAAGTAATCTACTTGAAGAGTTAAATGAAGTCAATAAATATATTCTAGAAAATAATATTTGGTCTAATGTTTACGGAAACTATGAGACCTATAAGAATTTGGAATTTAGACT
>JAHZJZ010000120.1 GCA_022600655.1 Campylobacterota bacterium
ACTACTCTCTTTTAGATATCTACCCATATTGTCCACATCAGCTTTTAAAATTGCCAATGCTTTCACACCATCTTCTTCATTTTTACAACTACTTTGAGCTAAGTTTTCAAAAGTAGCTATCTCTTTCCCATCTTTTTGCACATAAGATTTTAACTTATCACTTAACTCTATGGTCGTATCAAATCCATCAAAGAGAGCAGTATCTATCCCTAATTTAGAGCTTAACAGTTCCTTTTTAGTAGAAACCAACGCTTCACCCAGTTTTATAAACCCATCACATACTTGACAACGCTCACTACTTACTATTTTCCTAAAATTACAAACCTTACAAAGTGTTTGATTGGTTAAATTGCTTTCATATTTTGTCAAAATAGGCTTTTTCGAAATCAAAGAGAATTTACAAAATTTCTCTTCTTCCTCTTTTTGACTAATATCATTACGAAGTTTTTTATAAGCATCTTTAGAAGTAAAATCCTTTTCTCTACACTCAACATAAAAAATACTCAATCCACTAAGCCCAAAAAAAGTCTCTATAAAATAATCATCAACTTTCTTTTGAATATCTTTTAAAATAGATATATCAATATCATCTGTTAAAATCTCAAACTTTCCTGCATTTGTCGATAAAATATCATTTTCAGAAATAACTAAACGATTACAGATATACCGAGCCATATAGAGAGTAAATATCTCCACAAATGCAGACTTTGCACGAATAACTTTACTTGCATTTTTGGTTGACAAGTTCTCAAAAATAAATTTTTGGATACCATGAAAATTTCCACTAATTAGAAACTTTTTATCTTTAAAATCTACTTTTTTTGACTCTGAAATCAAATTTACAAACCTCTCTTCATTACTAAAATAACTCATCCCATTCTCTTCCTCTCTTTCTAAAATTTTAAACCATTCCAAGGGTTGACACATCGGTCGACCCCTACATGTTGCATAAGTTAAACCAGTTTTTCAACAAATTCAACCGTAGGGGCAGACCCATGTGTCTGCCCAAACATTGGCATTTCTACAAATCCTCAACCTCTATCTTCCCAAGCCCCATAACCGTCTGCTTCCCAACACCGATTATTTCACCCAGTTTTAAAAGCCTATAACTCTGTTCATCTATGCCCATAACAGCTATCTCTCCTACTACTCCGTCCATGTTCATCTTTGTTTTTTGTCGGTTGCTTTTTCTTACTAACTCTTGGTATTTCAACATTTTTAATGTTGTTATATAACTGGGTTCATACGCTAACTTAAATGCCTTTTCTCCGTAGAAAATCTCTTGCTCTCTTTGGTAGATGGAGCGTAAGATATCTTCTATATCTACATCGTCTCTTAGAAATCGATTGTTTTTTTTAATTCTAAGTGGTGTTTTTAATTTTATCTTGATGTTTGGACAAAAGTTGTCTACTTTGGACTCTTTTGGTTTTTGTTCGATAGAATCGAACCTACGGAACTCTTTTCCGTCATAGACCTCTTGTCCATCTACTTTAATGGTGAAGTCGGTAACTTTCTCTTTATCTCGTCCTAAACCTTGTATGGTGAACATTTGGTGAATGGCACTTAACAGATAAGGGAGTTTTTCGGTCGCTTCACTAAAGAGGTAGAGTCCAAAGCTGTAGTCTTTTTTTCCTAGCTCAATATCTAAACGGTAACGATGGGTTACATTTTTCTCTTCATAGAACTGATAAAAGAGGCAGTTCTCTTTGGCAAAGCAGTTGTCGCATAGGTAGGTGGGATTGATGCAGACTACTTTTTTGAGGGCATAACCTAACGCTCCACGGAACATGGAGCCTGTAAAGTATGAGTGGTTTTTGGGGGTTTGGGTTCCTATTTCTATGTAATGATATTTCATACCTACCATTATATAATTTTTTTACGAAAATATCTATCGTATTTTACGAATAGATTTTACTCCTAGTTTATAAATTTTAGAAGCCTCTCCTCCATTTTTTTGAGGGGAAGTGACCGTGACTTCTGTCATTTTTTTAGCATACGCCTCATCATAATCACTGCCACTAAGATTTGCAGAAGAGCTATAGAGCCACTTTAATCTATCAAGCAGTAGATTGTGTTCTGTACCTTTGACCACTCGAAAAGATTGACCATTAGGCATAATAAAAGTAGTCCGTTTTGCACGGCGTACTCGATTTTTATGTTTAGAGGGAACACGAGTAAAAGTTTGTAATGTCTGTAAAGAGTTTACCACACGAATATAGTGTTTGTTTGGAAGTCGTTTTTTAGCCCCATCGATTTTAGAAGCGTCTTGCGAAACAAAACCTATGGTGGTGTCAGTTTGGGTAAGATAAAGAAGTTTTTTCATAAGGGCAATCAATTAACCAAAACAAACCTAACATGAAGAGAAAATAACTTCACTTCGTCAGCAGTTTGGTTTTTCTTTTTTTTGGTTACTTTTCTTTCTTTGTACCAACACAAAGAAAAAAAAGTGACACAGTTTAGTTCAAATAGTCTTGCAGAGCTTTAGGCTCTAATTCACCACCAGAAGCCTTAAGTTCAGCAATAGCCAAAGCCGTAGCCTTAGCAGCAGCCACTGTAGTAAAGTACGCCACATTCGCCCCAAGAACCGATTGACGGATGGTTCGACCATCTTGTTTACTCCCTTGGTCTTCACTGGTATTTATCGCCAGTGCAATCTCATCATTTTTAATCATATCGTCTACATTTGGACGACCCTCTGAGATTTTAAGTACTTTGCTTGATGCCACACCTGCAGCCTCTAACGCCTTATGTGTTCCACCCGTAGCAACAATTTCAAAACCTAAATCGGTAAATGATTTACCAATCTCACCCACATAGGATTTATCGCTATCGGCTAGAGAGATAAAGATTTTACCCTCTAGTGGAATGTTATTTTTAGAGGCAAACTGACTCTTTGCAAAACTCATACCAAAGTTATCAGAAATTCCCATCACCTCACCTGTAGACTTCATCTCAGGGCCAAGTAAAAGGTCAGCACCTGGAAGTTTATTGAATGGGAATACAGCCTCTTTAACGGCTACATGACCTTTAAGATTTGGCTCCATAATTTTCTTGTCAAAGTTTACTACATTAAAGGTATCGTAGAACTTCAATGACTCTCTTAAATCACCTTGAATCATTACTCTGGTAGCTACTTTTGCCAAAGGTACACCTGTCGCTTTAGAGACAAATGGAACGGTTCTTGAAGCTCTTGGATTGACTTCGATAAGATAGATTTCATCTTCAAAAATTGCATACTGAATGTTCATTAGACCTACAACACCAAGACCTAATGCAATGTTAGCTGTCTGCTCTTTAATCCCCTCAACCAACTTATCAGAAATAGAGATAGTAGGTAGTGAACAAGCTGAGTCACCAGAGTGAATTCCAGCCTCTTCGATATGCTGCATAACAGAACCGATGTAGACCTCTTTACCATCACAAATCGCATCGACATCAAGTTCAATCGCATTATTTAGGAACTTATCGATAAGCACAGGAGCATCATTAGAGACCGAAACAGCCTCATCCATATACTGCTTAAGTTCTGCATCTGAGTATACGGTCTTCATTCCTCGTCCACCCAGTACAAAACTTGGACGAACCAATACAGGGTAACCGATACGGTTAGCAATCGCCATCGCTTCATCTTTGGCAAAAGCTGTACCGTTATCTGGTTGTTTAAGCCCTAACTCTTCAATAAAGGTTGAGAACTGCTCTCTATCTTCTGCTAGGTCAATTACTTTAGCTGTAGTACCAGAGATGTTTGCACCAATCGCTGTTAGACCTTTTGCCAACTTTAACGGTGTCTGCCCACCAAAGTGAACAATAACCCCATCAGGTTTCTCTACTTCAATAACATTTCTTACATGCTCAAAGTCAATTGGCTCAAAGTATAAGATATCAGAGGTATCATAATCGGTTGAGACCGTCTCTGGGTTACAGTTATACATAATTGACTTTACACCCATATCTTCTAAAGCAAAAGCAGCGTGAACACAACAGTAGTCAAACTCAATACCTTGACCGATTCTGTTTGGCCCACCACCGATGACCAGTACTTTTTTATCATCACTCTTAGGAGCTTCAACTTTTGGTGTTTTGGTAATATTGGTTGTAGAGTAGAGGTATGGGGTAAGTGCTTCAAACTCAGCTGCACAGGTGTCAACTTCGTTGTACTCTAAACAGATACCCAACTTCTCTCTAGCATTATAGATATCATTTTCAGAGAAGCTCATGCCATCGTTTTTATTGATAACCGTTGCTATCATCGCATCTGAGAAACCGTCAGATTTTACTTTTCTAAGTCTAATTTCGTCACTAAGCAGTGCCACATCCATCGCTTTTTCAGCTGCTACCAACTCTTCAAACTGATAGAGGAACCATCTGTCTATTTTACAGATATCAAATATCTCATCTGGAGTCATGCCTCTTCTTAGAGCCTCATAGACATATCGAATTCTCTCGCTGTTTGGTCGTCTGATTTCACGGACTAACTCATCACTATCACACTCAATTCCATCAAACCCTATCAGTCCTGTCTCAAGAGAGACCAATGATTTTTGGAATGACTCTTTAAGGGTTCGACCGATACTCATTACCTCACCTACCGACTTCATTGCAGTCGTCAGTGTCGAGTCTGCCATAGGGAATTTCTCAAATGTAAATCGTGGAACTTTAGTAACGATATAGTCAATCACTGGCTCAAAACTTGCTGCTGTTCCTGTAATGTCATTGGTAATTTCATCAAGGGTATGTCCTACAGCCAAAAGTGTTGCCACTTTTGCAATAGGATATCCTGTTGCTTTAGAAGCCAAGGCAGAACTTCGGCTCACTCTTGGGTTCATCTCGATAACAATCATACGACCTGTATCAGGGTTAATTGAGAACTGAACATTTGACCCACCTGTATCGACCCCAACTTCACGCAAAATTTTAAACGAGGCATCTCTCATGTTTTGATACTCTTTATCGGTAAGTGTCAATGCTGGAGCGATGGTAATACTGTCTCCTGTATGCACACCCATTGGGTCAAGGTTCTCTATAGAACAGACGATAATACAGTTATCGGCTCTATCTCGTATAACCTCCATCTCATACTCTTTCCAACCAAGCAGAGACTCTTCAATTAGAATTTCAGAGATAGGTGAAGCATCAAGACCACCTTGAACAATCTGTTTATACTCATCAATATTATAAGCAACCCCTGAACCCCCACCAGCAAGGGTAAATGAGGCACGAATAATCAGTGGGAAACCAATGTTTTTAGCCACCTCCATCGCCTCTTCCATATTGTAAGCGTATTCAGAGATAGGTAAATCCATACCTATTTTAATCATCGCCTCTTTAAACTCTTGTCTATCTTCACCTTTTTTAATCGCAGCAGGATTAGCCCCTAAGAACTCAATACCCTCAAGCATTCCCTGCTCATGCATACTCATCGCCACATTGAGTGCTGTCTGTCCACCCATCGTAGGCAAAATAGCATCTACACTCTCTTTTTTAATGATTTTAGCAATAACCTCTTCCGTAATTGGTTCCACATAAGTTCTATGTGCAAACTCAGGATCAGTCATAATGGTTGCTGGATTTGAGTTGATAAGTACCACTCGGTACCCTAACTCTTTAAGCGTCTTAGCTGCTTGAGTCCCAGAATAGTCAAACTCACAAGCTTGACCAATAACAATTGGACCAGAGCCAATCAGTAAAATGGTTTTTATATCAGTGCGTTTTGGCATAAAAGTTTACCCTTGATTTTAATTGATGGATTATACAAAAAAGGGGCTTAGAGTGGGTTTTTAATGGTTGTCAACAGTAACTATTAAAAGATTCCTTAAAATAACTGCTTCATCTTCTCAAAAAATATCGCAGTAAAACCTTTAGGTTTGGCTAGATCTTCAATAAACTGATCATAATTCATTCTTTTCTCTTCTAAAAAAGCATCAAGATAAGCAACGGAGGCTTTCATATCATGCTCATCTTCTATCTCTAAAAGCTTAGCATAGAGTTTTTCCATCTCCACTACAACATGTTTAGGTGCAGCTTGTCTATAGGCAACGTAGTATCTTACATTACCTGTGGCATCTTTTTTAATATCAAAATCAGTGGTAACCCAGTAGTAGTTTCCATTTTTAGCCATATTTTTTACTACAGCCATAATATTTCGTCCAGAGTTCAAATGTTCCCACATTAAATAAAAAATAGCCCTTGGCATATCAGGATGTCTCAAGATACTGTGAGGGGAAGAGATAAGTTCACTCTCTTTATAACCAGAGACCTCACAAAAATAATCATTACCATAAATAATGACACCTGCTGTGTCAGTTTTACTAACAATCATCTTTTTAGGATCTAACTTTATCTCTTTATCGGTTGGGATAGGTTTTGGTACGGACATAAT
>JAHZJZ010000121.1 GCA_022600655.1 Campylobacterota bacterium
GCGCATATGGATCTCTTTCATCATCTGCTGATGGATCTCCAAGTGCTGCCAAACCGGCAATTCAGTTAGTGCGGACATAGATTCCTCGCTCAATTAGTTCACGACTAAATAGTACTTTTACCAATATTATTCTCCCCTGCAATTACAGTTAAACCATCTATTTTAATAGTTGATTTTTTTATCATTCCTATATTTTGTAATTGAAGTTCCATTGTTTGCCTTCACTATTTATTTTTAATATTATACATGGTTTAGATAATTATCTAGCTTTTGGTTATTTTTTCAAGATAGCTTCTCAATATATTTCTAAAATCTTCCAAAAACAAAACCAACCTATCACTAGGAATCCCAGCATACTCTTTATCGATAATATATATCTGACCTGTTTTCCCAGCTCTTATGGGTAGTTGCTTCCATGGATTGATAAGGTCACTAGGTTTTAACCCTTTCTCTTCCATAGAGTGAGCTAACAAGATAACTATGTCAGGGTTGGTAGCGATAATGTTTTCTTGATTTAAAATTGGCTGTCCTTTTTGTGTGGATTGCAGAGCATTTTGGTTTCCACTTGCTTCAATGATGTCATTAAAGTAGAGGTTTTGACCAGCTACAAATATCTGTTTAATCAGCGAGGTGTTGTGTCCGATGACAATAAGGATTTTTTTATTTTTCACTATGCCTTTTAGGGAAGTTAAATTGTTATCTATATTGGTAACTATCTCTTTCGCCTCTCTCTTTTTATCAAGGAGTTCACCTAATTCTAAAATAGAGCTTTTGATATTATGTACTCTGTCTATCTCTACCACTTTGGTTTTAATGCCTAGTTGGTTAAGTTGTTGACTGAGTTTGAGGTTGTGCTGTTGCATAATAACAATGCTGGGTTTTAAAGAGATAATTTTTTCAAGATTGGGTTTGAAGTACCCCCCAACCTTGGTTATGGATTTTGCCTCTTTGGGGTAGGTACAATACTCTGTATTACCTACCACTTGTTCTCCTAAACCAAGAGCAAAAACAATCTCATTGATAGAGGGGCTAAGAGCGATGATTCGCTCTGTAGCATTAAGAGATAGCGATAGAAAAATAATCCATATGATTTTCATGACTAATAATTAAGCTTCATTCCACCGTAAATAGCTCGTGGACTACTAGAGTATCCATCAGCTGTTTGGTAATATTTATCCGTGATGTTTACAACTTTACCATAAAGAGACATATGTTTATCTACTTGATAGTTGCTTGTAAAGTTAGCGATGGTATATTTACCTGTTTGGGTTCCTTGCTTATTAGGTCGTTCATATCGTTCACCGATATATTCACCATTTAGACCTAAGTGAAATTTGTCAATACCATAATAGTCAAGACTAAACTTTAGACTCTCATCGGCTCTTCTTGCCAAAAAGTTTCCTTCTCTGTCTTTGGCATCAAGATTGGTATAGTTTAGAGAGAGTAGGGTGTTATCGATTATCTCTTTTTCATAAGCCACCTCAAACCCTTTAAGTTTAGACTCACCATTAACATTTTCAAAATTTCCACCTATCCAATTGCCATTAGCATCGTAGTTGCTTTGATACTCTATCATATTATTAATGTTGTTGTTGAAATAGGTCAGTTTCAAATCTTTGTAGGCTAGGGTAATATCATACCCTTTAGTATCTTCAGCATTGAGGCTACTGTTTCCAGAGAATGGGTCATAAAGGTGGTAGTGAGTTGGTACATTGTAGGCAGTTCCATAGTTAATGCTAGTGGTTAGACCTTCTATACTTCCATGAATATGTTTTAATCCAATCTTTCCTGTCAATTTGTTGTCAAAAGCTGAATAGTTGTCTTGTCTGAGTGACTCTGTAACTATGGTCTCTCCCCCTAAGAGTCCAGAGAATTTATTATGATTGCTAATAAAAAAGGCTTTGTTGTCATAACTTTTGTCTATAGCCCCTCTGTCTTCAAAATCTTTATATTCTCCTCCCCATAACACAAAATGCTCTTCTCCATAAGGAATCTTGGAAGTTACTCCATACTCCTTAGTTTCACCACTGAAGTGTTGTGAAAAAGCATCTTGTGGGTAGTAGCGTTCAAAGGTTGATTGTTTAGCAAAAAGATTCACTTCATTAAAACTATCGACATGGTTGAAGTTGATGCTACTTAGTTTGGTTTTGCTCTCTATGTCATATTGTCCATTAGGGTCAAAGGCATAAATGGTTGAGTCATAGGGGTCAGCCTTAGTATCAGTATCAATAATCGTATGAGCAATATCTATTTTATTAGTAGCATTAATTTGAAATCCTGCTTTGAGTGAAGTGGTATCGTTCTCATAGCCATCATCTTCAAAACTATCTAAGTTACTACCTCTAGGGGCTACTGATGAGAAACCATTGGTGCTTATATGGTTGTGTGAAGCTTTGAGGTAGAAACGGTCATTTTTATAAGAGATACCAGCATGGGTTTTAGAGGTTTCAAAACTACCATGCTCTTGTGATGCGTTGATATAAAAACCCTCTTTTGCTTTTTTGCTGATGATGTTAATAACTCCAGCAGAGGCATCAGCTCCCCAAATACCTGATTGAGCTCCTTTAATAACTTCAATTTGCTCTATATTTTTAATCATTAGGTGTGCAAAAGCAGCTCCTGAAAGGCTACTCACATCGTTATATCGAATGCCATCGATTAGAACCAATACTTTGTTAGTATCAAATCCTCTAAGGTAGAGGCTACTGTTTTGTCCTAAGCCTCCATTGCTATTGATATCGACTCCAGATAGACTGTTAATTGCATCGCTAATATCATTATAGTGTCTCTCTTCAATCTCAGTGGCTGTTATGACTTCGGTGTTGGAGGTGATGTTTTGTAAGTTTTGAGGTGATTTACTTGCTGTGATAACACTAATGTCTTCTAACTTCTCATCAGCGATTAGGTGACTGTTTAGTAGTAAGATGCTAAATAGGTTATATAGTACTGTATGTTTCATCTGTTTCCTTATGGTAGCGTGGGCATTCTTGCCCACGACTGAAATAGTTATGATTGCTTTTTCGTGGGCAGGAATGCCCACGCTACATTTATAATTTATGGTAAGCGTAGAGATAAGGAGGTGAGGTTTTATACTCTTGATACTCAAAAGTATGTTTATGGTACTGGTGATTACTATCAATAGTACATAACTTAAATAAAGTTGAATAAATAGCAATAATTACTAATGAAAAGTAACGTTTTCTGTATCCTCGAAGGTGTTTCATATTGTGGATTATACTTGAATTAGCTTTATAGTATGTTTTTTGCTTTTTTACCTAAGGATACTTTAGGGTAACTATTCGTTATAATCTAAACTATTAAAAATGAACAGGGGTTTTATTGAACAACATATCATTCCTAAGATATAGTGTAGTATTTATAATATTTACGCTATCTCTTTTCTCAGCAAAGGTAGATTATAAGCTATGGGAAAAGGGTCTCGATTTTGAAAGTTATTTGGAACGTTATAGTATTTCTGAAACCATTATTGATGTGTTAGACAAAGATGACATGCAATTGATTTCAGAGATTGACGATGGTCGTCGTTATTATGAGATGGTCGCTAGTAACGGTGTACTGCTTCAAGCACTCATTCCTACAGGGGAAGAGATGCAACTACATCTTTTTAGAACACCCAAAGGGTATAAGTTAGAAGTCATCCCCATCGCTTATAAAAAAGATACCTATGTCACACAACTCGCTGTAAAGAACTCTCCTCATTCAGACATTATTAAAAAAGTTAAAAACAGACGTTTATCTACGGAGTTTACCAAAGTTTTAAAAAATAGTGTCAATTTCCGAGGTATTCAAAAGGGTGATAAATTAGCCATTGTGTATGATCAAAAAATGCGTTTGGGGCAACCTATTGGTATTCCTGATATTAAAGTAGCCATGATGGATACGCATAATAAAAGACACTATGTTTTTAAACATACTGATAAAAAGTATTATGATGAAGCTGGTCAAGAGTTGGTTAAAAAGTATTTAGGAAAACCTCTAAATCATATACGTATTACTTCACATTTTACGCATAGACGATTTCATCCTGTACTGAAACGCTGGAAAGCTCACCTTGGAACAGATTTTGGTGCTAGACGAGGTACACCTATTTTGGCAGCAGCAGATGGGAAGGTCACCTTTTCTGGTTGGAAAGGTGGGTATGGAAAGGTTATAAAGATAAAACATGCCGATAACTATGTAACACTTTATGCTCACCAGAGCAGACTAAAAGCGAAAAGAGGTCAAAAGGTATCTAAAGGTCAAGTGATAGGATATGTGGGAAGTACAGGACGAAGTACGGGTCCTCATTTGCATTTTGGTCTTTATAAAAATGGAAGAGCGATTAATCCTATGCGTATGGTTAAGTTTAGTTCTAAAGGGCTTTGGGGTAAAGGTAAAAAAGCATTTTTAAGACGTAAAGATAAATATACAAAAATTATCAATAAAATTTTTGATGAAAATAGACCCTCTTATGTCTGGAACACCGTTAAAGAACACTCTGTCTCACCTAAGATGAAAAGTTATTATCAAAATTTAGGGTGGTAAGGAACCGATGGCTTTAGCCTCGTTATGTTCAGGACTAAAGTCGCCGATTCCTAGAAGTTTTCAAGATACCTCTATTTATCTTCAGCAGCTTGAGTATAAGCAGCGTAGTAGGTACTTCCATCAGCAAAAGTATTGACAGTTAGTTTAGAAAAACTCTCTAAGTAAGCCCAGAAATCATCTTTGAGTTTCTGGTCGATATCTACTTTTCTAAGTGCCTCTTCCATACACCCCAACCACTCATAACGAGACTTTTCATAAATAGAGAAATCATCATGCAGTCTTACCATATACTCATTTAACTCCATGCCACCTGTCTCATTTTCATAAACTTTAGGTCCACCACAAATTTGTATAAAAAACTTGGTGTTTTTCTCTTTAATTTCATTGAATTCCTCTTCATCTTGAGGAAAAAAGTTAGCGATGTCACTCTCATAAATGATGTCGTAAAAATCATACATCAATTCACGCATTCCCTCTTCACCACCTACTGCTTCATAAAAAGCAGGGTCTGGCTGTCTAAAGTGAACCTCTTTACCTTTATCAACTTTTGATATTTCATAACTCATTAACGACTCCCGATTATCTTTTTTATTTTATTATATTATATTAACTATAATTTAGACCACCTTTTTTAGTCGCAATAAGATGTTAATAAATCATAAAATGTATCAATTGGCAATGAGATGTA
>JAHZJZ010000122.1 GCA_022600655.1 Campylobacterota bacterium
GTCAAATGATTTCACAGTTGAAAGGGAAAGAGTAGGGGTAGGGCATTCCCCTTATCTTTTAGTCAAATGGTAAAAGCCCAAACTTCTTAATAAACGTCTCATCAATATCTATTAGTCCACGCTCTTGTAGGTTATCTAAAACCTCTTTGGTACAAAAGGTGTCTCCTGGCCACTCTCGGGTAAATCCATCTACTTCACTCTTATTGGTTCCATCAACTACTATAAAGGGTTTAGTAATAATGTCTCTTTGTGCATCAATATTGTTAACAACACGCCATAGTAGCATATAAGGCTCATTGATATCGTTGTTGGTTTTATCGACAATAATTAAAACTTTAATATGCTTTTGGAGTGCATAGACTTTTTCTATGTCACTCATGACTGATTGTGTTTTGTTTACGGTAATCATACAGATAGGGTTTTTAGTGTGAGTAAAGTACTGTTTACACTCTAAAATATTACCATCTATCTCTTGGAATTTTTGAAGTAGGTTAGTGTCATCAAGAGGTATTTGAATCCCTTCTGCTACTTCAGCTCCTGTTGCATCAACGCCTAGTTTTCCACCTACTAAACTCTCATTTGCTGTATGGTCAAGGGCATCGATAATCCCTTGGGTGATAAGGATTTTTTCAGGGTCTAATCGGTTTAAGATATACTCTGTTATTGCCATATCATCACTAAGTTCTGGAGCATCTTCATGAACAAAGATAGCATGTTTTACAAAACTCATCTGTCCTACACCCCAAAAGGCGTGCATAAACTGCTGTGCATGACCTTTGTAGAGGGTTTTCATCTTTCCGAGTATTAGATTATGGAAAACACCATTTTCAGGCATATAGTAGTCTATAAGGTCAGGAGCCATTGGTTTGAGCATTGGCAAGAAGATTCTCTCTGTCGCCCAGCCCATGTATTTGTCTTCTAGTGGTGGTTTTCCTACGACAGTGGCTTGGAAGACAGGGTTTGCTTTCATGGTAATGGTTTCTACTTCCATAATTGGGTATGGCTCTTCAAGTGTGTAGTACCCAGTATGGTCACCAAATGGACCCTCTATTTTCATCTTTTGGGGGTCTACAAACCCTTCTATGACGATGTCTACATCTTTTGGGATGTATATATCGTTTGTGATAGATTTGACTAATCTAGCATTTTTATTTCGTACAAATCCATAAAGCAACATCTCAAACATACCATGTGGCATAGGAGCTTGTCCACACCAAATATAGAGAGGGTCACCACCGATTCCTACAGTTACGGGCATTTTTTTACCAGCTTTTTGGTACTGGTCAAAGAAGTGTGAGGCATCTTTATGTATCTGCCAGTGCATACCGAGATGATTTTTATCGTACTGTTGGAGTCTATACATACCTAGGTTTTGCATTTTACCATCGAGACTTTGGGTATAGACTTGTCCCATGGTGATAAATGGTCCACCATCCTCTTCCCATGTTTTTAAGATAGGAAGTTTGTCTAAATTAACATCATCTTTAGTAACAATAATCTCTTGACACTCACCTGAGGATTTTAGTCGTTTAGGAAAAACATTTTTAAGAGCAAAAAGTTCAGGAAGTATTTTAAGTTTTTCCATAAGCCCTTCAGGTGGTTTCATCTTAAGTAGCTTGTCAATTCCTTGTGCAACTGTGTCAGGGTGTTTAGCAAATATTTTTTCAGTTAGTTCTTTGTTGGCAAAGATGTTCATAAGTACAGGCATATCATACTCTATATCTTTGTTACGATTGATAGGATTGGTAAAAAGTAGGGGGCGTGAGTCATCTTTTTTGACTTCTACATAAGCGATATGAGGAATTTCTAGTTCTACATCTAATGGTGTATCTATAATTTTTAGATTACCATTCTCTTTTAGCCACTCAACTACATCATTCATATAATACTCCCAATTTTTGTAAAATTAGCGCTGATTTCTTTCGTGGGCAGGAATGCCCACGCTACAGTTAATTTTTTGAGTATTATAGCTTAAAAGTAATTATTTTATCTATTCTTATTTTTGAATTTCAGCGACAATAACACCTCTAAATTCACCTTCAGCAAATCCAGTTGCTAAATCTTTAGGGTATCTCTCTTTAATACTTTTAAGAACTTGAGGTTCCATTTGACTACTATCAGCATGACAGATAAGACAAGGTTTTTTAGTAGGTAGTGGTTTATAAACTCTATAGTGGTTGCTCATCTCAACAGCAACAGGTTTAAAATCACTTTTGGTAGCAAGTACTTGCATTACTTCAGTATCGGTAGCATCAGGTTTATTTTGAGGGTTTCTATACTTTAGAGCAGTTCTTCTAACTTTAGTGTCAGTTGTACCAGCATTATATGAGTCAGTCATCTCCATAGCCATTGCTGAACATACACCCATAGCAGTTAAGTGTGTTTTATCATCTTTAAGTGCATTTACCAATGTTGGTTGAAGTGTACCCATAAAACCATCGATGTGTACCATACCTTGTTCTATAACAATTGCTTTATCGATATATTTAACATCTGTACTTGTTGTTACTGTTTCTACTTTCTCTGCAACTACAACCTCTTGTACTTCGACTGGAGCTTCTACTTTTGTTGAAGCAGGTGCTGGAGCCTCTGGTGTATTACATGCTGCAAAAAGCAGAGGTGTAAGAATTAAAGCATAAAATTTGTTGTTCATTTTATCTCCTAAATTAAAAAATATTTAGAAGTATAACTATTTTGATAAAACCATCAGCTTAATTCTATTCTTAACCTTAACACCAATTTTAATACGATTGAGTTTAACACGTTTATTTGCTTTATAAACTATCTTTCCATTTTTGACTTTTACTCTGTTCCAACCGTTATTTGAGATGAAAATTTCAGCATCAGTTATGGTTTTATCATCAAGTGTAACCTCTACCGTTCGTACCATTTTATCTTTAGGGTAAACCAGTGGTTGTTGGAAGCTAACGCCACAAAGCTCTTTGAACTTTAGGTATAGCTTGAATGGAGCTTTACCTACAAGGGCTGAACGATCGATATCATAAGCATCAGAACACTCTCCATGTACAGCACCAATATTTTGGTTGAATACAGCTTTAAAGTTGTATTGGTCAACAACTTTTTTTACTCTATCATCATATTCACCGTAAGCATATACAAAGAGTCTAGGGTCGTAGTCTAAATGTTTTTTCATTAATTCTAACCCTCTGTCCATATCAGCTTTTATCTCACTGTCACTCATCTGTCCGTAGTGACCATGTCCATAGGTATGAAACTCAACATCACCATGTTTGGCAATCTCTTTAAGTTGTTTCCACGAGACATAATCTTTATATTTTTTTTCGGTATATTTTACAGCGATAAAGAGTGTAAAAGGGTAACCATACTGTTTAAAAATAGGTAAACCATGAGTATAGAAACTCTTGAAACCATCATCTATGGTTAGTGCCACCCATTTATCTGGTACTTTTTCATTGGCTTTAATTTTGTCAACGATATCTATAAGAGGAACAACTTTATAGTTATGTTGTTTGAAATACTCAAATTCTCTTTTGAGTTCAGAGGTAGAGGTGTTTGTTGTGGGGTAACGATTGTCATCAAATCGGTGATAGACAAAAATATGTCCATCACTGAGAAGGTATGGGGACAAAAGTAGGAATAGGAGGAGGACTCTTGTCATATTATATCTTTACTTGGTTTATTAGATGGATTATTAATCCATCTGCTTTCTTAAAAATGTAGGTGTGTCTAAATAGTCATTTTGATCATTGTTATATCCACCAATTACTTTAGCATTACCTAAAAGTGATCCTTGTGTAGGTCGCTTTAATTGAGAGGTGTTAACAGCTGTTTTATGCTCTTCTGGTTGAGCATGTTCTTCAAGATCTGAAGGATCCTCAAAGCCAGTTGCGATAATGGTTAACTTCACTTGGTCAAGTGGAATATCTTCAGAAGTGGTGGTACCAAAAATAATATTTGCATCTTCGTCAGCATTCTCTTCAACGATATCCATCGCTTCTGAAATCTCAGCCAATGGATAGTCAGGGTGAATATGGAAGTGAACCAAGATACCCATTGCTCCATCGATTGAAAGGTTATCAAGAAGTGGAGACTCAATAGCTGTTTTAGCCGCATCATAAGCAGCTGAATTTCCTTGGCTTTCACCAACACCCATAAGTGCTAGACCTCTATGGCTCATAACAGTTTTAACATCAGCGAAGTCTAGGTTAATGTCATTGGCTCCGTGAGAAAGAATTACATTTGAAATTCCTCCTACAGCTTGAGCCAATACATTGTCAACCAGTCTAAAGCTATCTCTCATACCAAGATTTTTCTCAACGATTGAAAGAAGTCTCTCATTTGGTACAACAATGATTGAATCACTCTCTTTTTTAAGCTCTTCAAGACCAGCTTTGGCTAGTTTTTTTCTTTTTCTACCCTCAAAAGCAAAAGGGCTAGTAACGATAGATACAGTCAATGCACCTACCTCTTTAGCAGCTTGGGCGATAACTGGTGCAGCACCTGTTCCTGTACCACCACCAAGACCAGCAGAGATAAATACTAAGTCAGCACCATTTAACATGGTTTTGATACTATCATAGCTCTCTTCGGCAGCAGCTTTACCCACCTCAGGTTTCATACCTGCACCCAAACCTTTGGTTGCATTCATACCCAGTTGCATTTTGTATGGTGCTAATGAAGCATCAAGTGCTTGAGCATCTGTATTGGCTACAAGTAAATCAATACCACCAATACCTTCATTAATCATGTGGTTAATCATGTTTCCACCACCACCACCGACACCAATAGCTTTTATTTTTGCACCATGAATTCCAGATGGTGACTCTTTTATATTAAATGCTTCCATTTATTCCTCCTAACCGTTGGTTTAAAATATTTTTTTTGCCCAGTCAACAAAGCTTTGGACAGGGTTATTATTGTTTTTAGTTGGCTCTTTGCTTAAGTCAGCAAATAAATCATTAACAGCTTCCTCTTCAAATGAAGGTTTTGAAACCGAAATTTTTGGTTGTTCTTGTGATACACCACTGTTGATAGCGATATCACTTAGTGACTCTTTAGGTCTATACTCTTTTGAGTGTAACATCTGTTTACTACGATCTAGTTCGTATTCGGTGTAATCTCCTGCTTCGTAAAGCAGAAGACCAATAGCTGTGGCATACTCAGGTGATAAAAGTTCATCTGGCATCTTATTTAGATGTTTTGGTA
>JAHZJZ010000123.1 GCA_022600655.1 Campylobacterota bacterium
AAAATTGCTAAAAATTCACAATGGATTTACTAAAAGTTTGAAGTTGAAAATGGTCGATGATTATCTTTTGAATTATAAGAAAAAATGATAATTCAGACCCCCGAATTTTTCATTAAGTCAAATTTTTAGATAAAATATCAAATCTTTTTCTAGTAGGGTAATAAATTGAATTGTAAACATTTTGGAACATGTGGCTCTTGTGCCATCTTTGAAGTTGAGTATCAGACTGAGTTAATGGACAAAAAAGAGCGAGTTTTAGGACTCTTGTCTCCTTTTGGAGTAGATGATTTAGAGGTATTCTCTGCTAATGAATCTCACTATCGTGCAAGGTCAGAGTTTAAAATTTGGCATGAGGGTGATAGTTGTTCGTATGCGATGGGACGACTAGATAGAAAAGGGGCTGTGACTATTTCTGAGTGTCCAAAGGTTATTAAACCTATAGAGAAACGGATGATGCCACTGCTTGAAAAAATAAATGGCTCTGAGATTTTAAAACATCGTCTTTTCGCTGTTGAGTTTTTATCAACGACTACTGATGAGTGTCTCATTACCATGATATATCACCGTAAGTTAGATGAGGTGTGGGAGAGGGAAGCAAAACTTTTAGAAGAGAATTTAAACGCTTCCATTATGGGGAGAAGTCGAAAACAAAAAGTGATTTTAAGTCAAGAGTATGTGACTGAAAAACTTTTTATCGATGGTCAGGATTATTTCTATAGACATTATGAGAGTGGATTTACCCAACCCAACCCTGCTGTAAATATAAAAATGATAGAGTGGGCGATTAAACAGGCTAAAAAAGTAGAGCAGGGTGACTTTTTAGAAAGCTATTGTGGTTTAGGTAACTTTACTATTCCTCTTGCTAAATATTTTGACAGAGTCTTAGCCACAGAGATAAGTAAACGCTCTATTCACGCAGCCAATGAAAACTGTGAGCTTAATGGTATTAGTAATATAGAATTTATTCGACTGGCTTCAGAAGAGATGACCCAAGCACTCAACAGAGTACGAGAGTTTAGGCGTTTAGAGGGAGTTGATTTGGACTCTTATAACTTCTCTACAGTTTTGGTTGATCCACCACGAGCAGGTTTAGATAGTGATACGATAGAGCTTATATCTAATATAGAGAATATCATTTACATCTCTTGTAATCCTGAAACTTTGGCTAGAGATTTAGTTGAGTTAAGCAAAACACATAAAATAGAAGATGCTGCCATTTACGACCAGTTCCCTCATACACATCATGTCGAGAGTGGGGTCTTTTTAGTGAAGAGAAGTTAGGTGATTTGCAGTGGAGTAGTTTGACGAAATCTAACGACTCTTTGCGACTCTATATTCCAACACCATACATTTTCACTATGGAAATGTACACCCCCTAGCCAGAAGTCTATGTTCCCTTGGTGTAACCAGTTCCGTTCACCTTTTAAAACGTCTGTACCTAAGGGTGTAAGCTCCAAATGTTTTCCATCTTCGGTTGAGTTGAGTAGCTTTTTTTGCACAAGATTTTGTAATATATTAAAGAAGAGAACATCTCCCATAAATCTTCGCTGTTCAGTTTTTTGATACCGTTCAAATATCTCTTGAGGGCTGTGAACCTCTTCTCTAGCTATAATAAGAAGCGCTTGATGTGCTGTACGTGATAAGCCATTAATACTGTTTGGATACTCCTCTAACATTCGAGTAACAGCAAATCTTAAAAAAGGTAAAGCTGAGATGTCATCATGTAAAAGTTTAGACCAAGCTTTAGGATTCGGAGAGGTAAATGCTGCCCATGCTTTTCTAGCCACAATAAAATGATTGTGAGTAACTTGCTCTTTATTATAAAGCAGTAACTCTTGTAGTTTTTCAGGTGAACAAACGCCTAAGTGTTTATCGGGGCATATTAATGATATAGAAGTAGAGTCAGATGCATATTTAGCAAACCAGTCTAAAATTTGTATTAACTGTAGCTGATCATAAAGGTCATGCTCAAACCATAAAACTATTTTCTCATATTTTCTAAAGGCATGAAGGGTTGCATTACGCTCTTTAAAGTTTTGATGAACTTGTTTAAATTCACCCAAGTTTCTACTACTGATATATTCGGCTCGTATTTTAGAGAGTGCTTCAAGAGAAAGATTTTCAGGTACTGGACCTTCATGTAAAAAATCACGCCAAGGTAAAAAACTACCTGGAATATTAGCTTTTTTCATACTCTCTATAACAACATCACCATTAACTATGTTTAAAATTTTATTCATTTTTTTATCTTATTCTTCAATATAAATATTTTTTCTTAGGATAACCTTTGTTTAGTATTATAACATTATTCAATAAAATTAACTATAGTTTTCTTCACTTTTTACTTATAATTTTCTTAAAACAAGAAAAGGTAACATTTTAAGGAATGAGAGGAGGTGTTAGTTTGCTACTCAATTTAGCATATCCTCTACCAACTCTAGCAATACTCTCTAACTCAAACTTTATCTTCTCTCTATCGGAGATAATCGTCTCATCGATATAAAGATGTTTAATCTCTATAATGACAGGAATGGTCGGACTCCCTTCTAAATTAACCTCTTGAAGATATTCGCCAAAAAGGGCTACTTTTACACCTTTTGGCATAGGAGGAAAATCATTTAAAACTTTTTCTATAGAGATATTAAATCTCTCTAGTTCACTCTCATTTGCCTCTAATCCTTTTGAACTCAGATGCATCGCTTCAAAATGCTCTTCATCAACAATAGAAATTACACACTTCTTATGCTCTCTAAGATTTCTTAACGTGTCTTTAGGGGTACCATCTACACGATGTCCAATAGAGACAATCAGAGTTGGAGGTGTTGAAGAGATAGGAGTAAAGTATGAGAATGGAGCGATGTTTAACACCTCTCCTTGAGTCATAATCCATGCAATAGGTCGAGGGGTGATTGCACCTGCCATTAAGTGATAACGCTCATTTGCAGTGGTCTCTGAAAAATTTATAAGCATAAGGGTTCCTTTTTAAATGAT
>JAHZJZ010000124.1 GCA_022600655.1 Campylobacterota bacterium
ATCTCTACCATTTCCATCCATAATAATGGCTAAGTGGTTTAAACGGTTCTCTTTACTCATATTAATTATCTCGTTTCGTCTATTTTTTTGCTTTCATCTAAAATTTTAAATGCCAAAGTGAGTTTGTTATCTTGACCTAACTCTACAGTACTCTCACTGGTTATAAAGGTTATGGTGTTGTTGGATGTACCAAAGCTAGAGCTGTCTTTTAAAAGGTTATAACAAACAGCATCTACCCCTTTGTTTGTTATAAGGTTTTTGGCATTCTCAAATCCTTTACTCTCATCCATTTCAGCTTTAAATCCAATAGTCGTAAGGTTGTCTTTGTTAACACTTTGTAAGATGTCAGGGTTCTGTTTAAGGTCAATCTTCCACTCTTCACCGATATCTGTCTTTTTCATTTTTCCAACTTGTGGGAACTTTGGCGTAAAGTCAGAAACTGCCGCAGCCATAAAAAGGTATGGTCGTTTTTGAATAAGGTGAATCGGGTCGCTACTGTTCATGGTGGCTTTACTCATCTTACCTTTTTTGGCTACTCTTACCGCATCTACGGTGTACTCTAACATCTCTTGAGTATCATCAACATCTATGGTATAGATTTCATTAGGGATATCACTATGCTCTTTAGTGGAGATTAGACAAACATCTGCCCCTTTGAGATAAAGAGCTGTAGTCATAGCATTTGCCATTTTCCCTGATGAGAAGTTACTAAGGTATCGTACATCATCAATTTTTTCACGTGTTCCACCACCAGTAACAACCACTTTTCTATCTTTCCAAAATTCATCTTCTAAAAGTGTTTGTGTGGTTTGATAAAAAATTTCAAGAGGTTCAGCCAAAGCACCATTTCCCTCATCGCCACAGGCAAGTAGTTTTGATTGTGGTGAAATAACTTTGACCTCATTGACTGTTAACATTTTGAGTGAGCCCACGGTGTAGTGGTGTTCCATCATATTGGTATTGGCAGCGGGGGAAACCAGTAGAGGTTTAGTAAATGCTAGGGCAGTTTGCAGTAAGATATTGTCAGCAATCCCTTTGCTTAGTTTGTTAATGGTGTTAGCTGTAGCAGGGGCAATCACAAAAACATCACAAGCTTTGCCTATATCTATATGATTGAGTGTTGATGACCAGCTCTCACTATTTTCTGTAAGTACAGGGTTCCGTGTGAGTGCTTCAAAGGTAAGTGCTGAGACAAAACGTTCGGCACTTGGAGTCATAACTACATGAACATTAGCACCAGCTTTGATAAAAAGTCGAGCTACTTCACAGGCTTTGTAAGCTGAAATACTTCCTGTAACACCTAAGAGAACCGTTTTATTATTTAAATCTATTTGCATATGCAATACCTTACTTTTCTTTATTAAAGAATTTATAGAAAAAGTCAGCAATATTTTTTGTTTGTATTCGAGATATTGCAAGTTCCCCTTGTTTTACATCTTTAGTTACGGTGGTACCTGCTGCTATAAGTACATCATTTTCAATCGTTACAGGAGCAACAAGCTGTACATCACTTCCTACAAATACATTTTTACCAATGGTTGTTTTGTATTTATTTTTACCATCGTAGTTACATGTTATAACTCCAGCACCGATATTAGAACCCTCATCAATCGTTGCATCACCAATATAAGCCAAGTGACCAGCTTTAACACCTGTAAGTGTTGATTTTTTAACCTCTACAAAGTTACCAATATGGCTGTTTTTAAGATGTGTTTGAGGTCGAACCCTTCCCATTGGTCCTACATCAGAATTCTCTATAATTGCATCTTCTATGACAGAGTTTGTTTTAATGTGAGAAGCATTAATATGAGTTGTCCCCTGAATACTAACGCCATTTTCTAAGATACACTCACCTTCAAATGTTGCACGTGAATCGATATAGATGGTATCTGGCAGACGCATGGTTACACCAGCATCCATCAATGCTATTTTAATACGGCGTTGCATAATCTCTTCAGCTTTGGCTAAATCATATTTAGAGTTTACCCCTTTAAACTCTCCCTCTTCAACATAGATTGGTGATACAGTTTTATTTTCATATACAGCCATTTTGACAATGTCGGTTAGGTAGTACTCTTTTTGCGCGTTATTGTTATTGAGTTTTGGAATATATCGGTTAAGGAGTTCACTGTTAACACAGTAAATCCCTGCATTCACTGTTTTGGTAGACTTTTGTAAAGGCAAACAGTCTTTCTCTTCAACTATCTCTTGTACCTTTTCACTTTCTATAATAACTCTTCCATAACCCGATGGATTGTCAAGTGTGATAACGGACATATTTATATCAGCATCTCCATTGGTAAGGGCTAAAAGTGAATTTTGGGTAATAAGAGGCATATCACCATTTAAAATAAGTGTTTTTCCATATTTGGTTCTTACACCCTTCATCGCTCCACCTGTTCCAGGAAACTGTTCAGCGTCTTGCATATGAAAATTAACATTATCATAATGGCTCTCTATAGCCTCCTGAACACGTTGTGCTTGATGGTAAAGAACAACTGTAATGTCATCGGAAATTTTTTGAGCTGCATCTATGGCATGAAAAAGCATCGCTTTTCCTGATATTTCATGAAGGACCTTGGGAGTAGTAGATTTCATTCTACTCCCTTTACCTGCAGCTAATATAACAATACTTATAGACATTTTTTGCACCTTTTAGATAATATTACAGAAATAATTTTTTAAAAAGTATTATATCTAATAGAAGTTAAGGTAAACATTTTGGAACATGTTGCTTTTGTAGCTAATTAAACATTATTAGACTCAAACTTCTCAACCTCAAAATCCCAAACTTTTGCGTGTTCCCACATTACATCGTATTGGCTTGAAAAATAGTTATACCACTCTTTATCTTTTTCACTATCCAAGATAAACATAGGTGAACCATTATTACCAATTTTATGAGGATAAAGTTCTACAATAATGTATTTTTTGTTATCTTTTTTAGTTATTCGATGAATGGCATAAGATGGTGCGTATGGCAGTAGCCTAACTTCAAATTTTCCTAGTTTTTGATTAGCTTTAACAGCATTTTCAATTGACCTTTTTAAAAAGTCAAAACTACCAAATACCACATCTAATTTTTTTAGATAGTAACTATCATTACCTTCATCTTCACTTCGTAGAGAACTCATTTTAATTGCAATAGAGTTTGGATCAACAAGCATAAATTTCATATCATAACCATTCAATATATGCTCTCTAAATAGAGAGAAGTTTTTGACAATTTCTGAATTTAGCGTTACACCTGATAGTTCAATGCTTTTTGATTCGGTATAAAATTTCAATAGGTCAATATTTGTTTTAAAAAAATCAATAGCATTGGTTTTTCTGTTTCTTTCAAAACTCTCTATCAATTTAGCAATTTTCTCATCTGCATTCCACTGGTCAACCAAAAAAATCTTGTTTATAATAATAAATATTAAAACAACAGCTATTAATTCAGTTGAGATGCTTAAGATTATATTTCTTATATCACCATAGACTTTTGGGTCTAGTTGTAGTCCAATGGCTATTAAGATTAAAGAACCAAAAAGTACAACAAGGTATATTGAGAGCAAGTATCTTCCTCTTTGTCTTCTATCTACTATCATATCCCCCTATTATTTTGATTTTACAACTTTAATTATACAACTTATATTTCTAAACCAAGTCAATTTAGTGTTTATTTTTCTCATTTTCATAAATCATATAACCAATAAATCCAACTATCCCAATTATCACTAAACCAATAGTTTTAATTATCTCCCAAAGAACATTTTTCTTTTCTACATCTGAATTTTTCATTTTGATTTTCTCCTAGTTTTAGTATGTTAAATTGTGATGTCTACATCCACAAAATTAGTCTGTAGATAGTTCAAAACACTATCATAGACATCCTTGTCGTAAAAGTGTACCTCACTATGGTCACCTTTTAAGTAGCACTTAGCCTCCCAAACTCTGCTAAAATCCAAAAGATAACAACCATTGCTCTCATAACGATTTGTATCATCTGGATATACAAAAAGAACCTCGTCATTGTCTATCTCTTTTATCTCATAAGTACCTGCTTCAACATACTTATTATTTTGTCTCTCCAGCAATTTTTGATTCTCTGAAAATACCAGTCCATAAGATAAGTCTCCTTTAAATGGTGTTGTTCTATATTTAGTAGTAAACTCTGATAGAGTATCAAAGGTATCATCTGAAACCAAGTTTTCTACTTTATAGAAGTTTGATAGATACTCTATTGATACTCTATACTGTTTACCCTCAATGGATATATCGCTTTTATAATCCTCTAATTTATCCGTTTTTATACTCTTGACCTCCTTAATTGAAAGTCTAAAAACATCTTGACTGTTTAGTGTTGTTACTATCATCCCACTGCTCTCTAGCTTGTAGTCCATATCAGTTAAAGCACCTCTTTGCGAATTGACAAATATCTGTCTGTCGCTACTATCTACCTCAAAATTCTCTAAATCGAAGTCGAAGTAGTTAGGAATTAGATTATAGTTATGGGTATCTATCCTATCCATATCATATCTGACTCTATTGTCAACAAAATTTAGTTTAAATTGATATAGATCTTGATTTTTAAAGCTATACCCTAAACTCTCTTTAGCCTCTGTATTGGTGGAATTACTAGAGCCACACCCTGTTAATAAAATTAGTATTATTGGTGTTACTATTTTGAAAATCATAATTTGTCCTTTTAAAGTTATTTTTTATTATTTCTAACACATCGAATATAACTTTTATTCATGTCTTTATTCATTTCACCCATATTTCCTGAAGAAAAGTTTACATACCATGCTGTACTTTTTGCAAATACTGCAGTAGTAGAAGATAGATAATAAGACCAGTGTTCATCTTCAGATGTATTTATAAAAATATTTTTTACTGTTGGACTCTCTTTGTCATAATTCATAATACTTTTCAACTCATTTATATTAGGTAGCCTCCACCCATTTCCATCTAATGAAAGATTTCCACAATAAGTTATTGCACTTGACCAATCCATAGTACCAGCAACAGTATTATCTTGCCATTCCAAATTATTATTTGTATCAGTAACAATTCCTGTAGTATTGTTTCTATTAAAGTTTGCGAATATAAGAACATTAAGTCCTAACATAATTAAAAAAATCTTTTTCATCTGTATCTCCTTGAATTTATTATTTTACACATCGAATATGATTAATTCTATAATTGTCACTATATTTAAGGGTAGTTCCTGTTTTACCTTTAGCAAAATGGATTTTCCATGCTCCATTGTTAGTATCTTTAGAACGCTTATCAGTTGTAGAAGTCCAATAAGATTTATCAGTAATATTATTAAAAATAAAATCAATTGCAGGGTAACTTCTATTATAATCTATAATAGAAGTTAACTCACTAATGGTTGGTAATCTCCAATCAT
>JAHZJZ010000125.1 GCA_022600655.1 Campylobacterota bacterium
ATTAACTTAAAAAAAATTAAAGTTTAAAAGATTATTAATTATAATACTTCTACTTAACTATCCACGATTTAAATTTAAAGGAAGAGTATGTCTATCAATGTAACCGAAGAAGAGTTTTATGAAATGTTATGGTTTAGGTCATCTATGGTCTTTACAGATGCAGAAAAAGAGCTAATCAAAAACGCACGAGTGGGTGTCGTAGGTGTAGGAGGAACAGGAGGAATTGCTTCAGAACAACTTGTACGTGGTGGGGTGAGCAACATCACGCTGGTTGACCCAGATATTTTTGAGCTAACCAACATTAACAGACAGCATTTCTGTACGGTATCAACCGTAGGAATGAAAAAAGTTGAAGCGGGTAAAAAAAGACTGCTTGATGTTAACCCTTTTGCTAAAATCACCACTTTTGAAGATGGGATTAACAAAGAGAATGCCAGAGAAATCGTAAGCTCTGTTGATTTTATTATTGATGCATCAGATAATAAATCAGCACACTATCCACTTCATAGAATTGCTAAAGAGTTAAAAGTTCCAATTATATCGAGAGCTCATACCATTCCAGAATTTACTTTTGGAGCCAAAGCCAATCTATGGGACTATAGAGATGAAAATGTCTCTACTAGAGAAGAGGATGAAAACTCACCTACAGCTTCTATTCCACTTGAAGAGGTAACCGAAGAGCAGTTTAAAGCTAAAGACAAACAAGTTCATGCCGAGTTCAATACAATTTACAGCAAAATGTTTAAATCAAAATATGCCAACAAACTACTTTTAAGTGAAAACACACCACCTGAAGGATTTTTTGAAGAGTATGAAAAAACCAGAGATAATCTTGTTCAAGGAACCAACTGGGGTCCTGCTGTCACCATTACAGGTACATTCTTTGCTATTATCGCTATCAACCTCATCATTGATGCAAAAAATATCTTTTTAGGTCCTGTATCTATCAAAGCTGATTCAAAATTTCCTGGAATTGTTGACCAGCAAGAGATTAAATAAACCCTAATAATCTATAATTAAGCAAGACCTAGATAAAAAAGGTCTTGCAATTATTAAACTATTAGGCTAGATATGAAATCATCAAATATAAAACTAAACGTCATTTTTGACAATGAATGTTCTTGTAGTAATCTCACCTCACTTTGGGGCTTCTCTTGTCTGGTTCAAACCACAAACCACACCATACTTTTTGACACAGGTAGTAATGGACGTGTTCTTCTTAACAATTTAAAAACACAAAATTTAGAACTAAATGATGTTGATACTATTTTTATCTCTCATGCCCACTGGGACCATATCGGTGGACTGGACTCTGTTTTAGAGCTTAACCCAAATGTTCATATCTTTGTCACCTCCCATGTCTCAAAAAACCTTGTTAGAGACCTAGGTACACTCTCTAATGGCGTAACAGTGGTAGGTGATGAACCTATAAAGCTCTTAACCAATATTCACTCCACAGGAGCAATGGGAGAGGCAAGTGAACAGTCACTAATTATTGATACTGATGAGGGGTTAATTATCATTGCAGGATGTGCCCACAGTGGCATAGAAGCGATTGCCAAACGAGCCAAAGAGACTTTTAACAAAAACATTCTTCTACTTCTTGGTGGTTTTCATCTTCATAATAAAAAAGATGAACAGGTATTAGAGGTGATAGCAAACATTCAAAAACTAGATACCCAATATGTCTGCCCCTCACACTGCACAGGGCAAAGAGCCAAAGAGCTTTTTTCAGAGGCATTTCAAAAGAACTATATTGATGGGGGTCTTGGCATTGAAATTGAATTTGATGAAGAAAAAGTGTACTCAAGATAGTTTACACTTATTTCTAAAAATTCTACACTTTAGAGCATACCCTAACCTAAACCCAATTATCCAACCCCAACCCCTCAACTCTCTCAAACTCCTTAGTATTATTAGTAACCAGTACCAAATCTAAAGCAAGAGCATGACCTGCTATCTGCATATCCATGTTGCCTATAACTTGACCTTTTTTCTCTAAATATGCTCTAATTTTTCCATACTCTATCGAAGCCATAAAATCATAATCGACTATCTCAAAAGGCATTAGAAAACTCTCTATGGCTTTTAAATTTTTTTCTCTATGTTCACTCTTAAAAGCTCCATACATTAACTCTGAAACGGTAATGGTTGAGATACATAGTTCACCTATTTCAAACTCTCTAAATCGCTCTTTAACACTTTTAGGCTTATTTTTAATTATATAGATACAGATATTGGTATCGAGCATCATTTTTCTCAAAACAAATCCTCTCGCTCTTGTTTAGGTTCTGTTCTTGTTTGCATAAAGTCGTCTGAAAAATTGTCAAGATTATCAAACATGGTATCCCACACGGTTTTGTCTGATTTGGGGATCAGTACGACCATGCCGTTTATTTTTTTAATGAAGACCTCTTTTGAGTTCTCAAATCGAAACTCTTTAGGTAATCGAACAGCCTGACTTTGACCATTTTGAAAAAGTTTTGCAGTTGCCATCATAATAGGCTCCTTGAATTTAGTATATATTTTAGAGTATATATTGTTTTTGAGTTTATGTCAAGAAGGGTAAAAAGATATTTGAAGGTCTGAAATGTTTAATGGTATGAATTAAAAAGTTTATTTAACTACCGACTCCCCAAAAACCTTTCCGTTAAACTAAACTGTGAACAAAGCACCTCATCTTGTTCACAAGCTAACTCTTTTACCCAACCAGCCACCACTTTAGCTCCATTGGCATTAAAGTGCGTTTTGTCTACTCTGCCATTGGGGTAAGGGATGGCTCCAAATTTTTGGGCTAACTCCTCATCACTTAATTGACTATAGACTTTAAAACTTTTAGCATTTAGATTCAGATAGAGAACATTTTCCTCTTTAGCCACTGATTCTATATAAAAAGGAAACGCTCCACGACTATAGTAAGCTTTGCCTTTAATTTTTAATCGTGTATTAACAGGAGAGATAAGTACAGGAATAAGCTTCATTGCTTTTGCTTCATCGATATAACTTTTTAACGCTTTTACAAAACTCTCTTGAGGTACTTTTTGAATCTTATCATTAGCACCAAACTGAATAAGTAGATACCCACCCTGAGTATTTGGAGTATTTTGAATTAACTGTTTGGTTCTAGTCCAGTAAGCAGCTCCTTTACCGTGTTGAATCTTATCATTCATCATCTTATAACTTTGGGCTGTAGCTCCTCGTCTAGCTTCATTAAAACCATTGTTAGGGTGAACCATATAGTCGTGAATAAGAGCTGTTCCCCACCCCACACGCTTCTCATCATAGTCATACCGTACGGTTGAATCACCGATAATAAATATTTTTTTATCAGACTGCTTGATACTATTAGAGGGAAGCCCTTTTAACTCCTCATTGCATCTATAGATACAAAATATCAGAGCCAAAAGTATAGAGAGGTAGGCTAAAATTTTCATCGTTTTACTTTTAGGAAACGTTTTAGGTGAGCCAGTGTTGGAAGTTTAGGATTTCGTGTAAAGTTTTTTAACATAATTAATCGCTTCTCAAGGGTCAACTTTTTTTGAAAACTTTTTTCAGAGTCAGGTAACCATGTAGGTAGTTTGAAACTGTTCTCTTTAACGCTATCACCATTGAGTTCTACGGTAAAAAAATCTACGTTTAAATCTTCATCTAATGTCACAACCATAGAGCGTCTATGCTCTATCTCTTGGGTTTTATAACGCATAGAGGTAAACTCTACCCCATTATGGTTTCTTGGCACAGCTAAATCAGGGAATATAAAATTACCAATACCATAGAAGATATGTTTACCTTTATAAATCTCACGACTCTGTATCACATGGGCATGATGACCAACAATCAAGTCTGCCCCAGCATCAATCAATTCATGAGCTATATTTCTATCTTTAAAAGTAGGAAAAGGAATCTCCTGAATACCCCAGTGAGGTTGAACAATAATCAGGTCTACTGCACCTTTAAGTTTTTCCATATCTTCAAGAACATTTTCAACACTCAAATAGGCACTTCCACTCTGCTCTGCATCACCAAAAGTCGGTGTCGTTGTAGGACAACTATATCCTACAAGTCCTATCTTTTTATCTGCAAACTCTATAATCACAGGGTTATTAAAGTTATCACCCTCTACACCTGCTCCAAAATAAGGAATCTCTTGTTCCTCTAAAAGCATTTTGGTCTTAGCAAATGCCTCTTCACCATAATCCATTACATGGTTATTGGCTAAAGAGACAGCAAGAGGTAATCCTTTAAAGGTATCAACTATATGCGAACCCTCTTGACAGATATTAACTTTATGCCGTGCAGGTGTTCCCTCACATGAGAGAGGGGTTTCCAAATTAAAGACAAACTTATCTATATTAAAATCTAAATGATAGGGTTTATCTAATACCGTATCACCAAAAAAGCTTAGTTTCATTGTTTAACTCCAACTATTTTTTTATTTTTAATTTGATGGTAAATATATCCCATAAAAATAAGATTATGTACCACACTTGCAATCGTAAATAGTACAACTGAAACCATATAAGAGTCAAAGAAATAGAATCCTATATAAATAGCCAACGCCCTAACGATTAAGGTGATAACTTGCAGTTGTAACAGTACTTTTTGAAGGTTTAAAATATTATACATCATCGATGTAGGAGGGGTGATAAATGAAAAAAGAAACCATACAATGGTTATTTGAGCGGTAACACCTGACTCAGCCCACTCTTCACCAAACAGTAGCACAAATAACTCTTCACCAAAAAGCAATATAATCAACATAGGAATAATAAAAAGTTTAATTAATCCTACCGTTGTTTTAATATGAAGCTGAGTAATATCCTCTCCATTAGCATACATCTCAGATGCTTTTTGATAAAAAACACTTCGTGTAGAGTTGGCTATGAGCAAAATAGGTGCTTGCATAACCCTATAAGTCAAGGTATATAACCCCGCTATGGCAGGTGAAAAGAGAGAGGTAAAGAGTAAAACAGGAATATTTTGAGAAAAGGAGTTCAACAGTGTAGAAAAACTTTGATATTTCGGAAAATTTTCATGTCTTTTAATATTGGCTTTGACCCGTCTTTTGGTGAAAAATTTTAACTGTAAGGTCTGCTTTTTCAGATGAAAACTGAGCAGTAGATAGAGCGAATAGAGATTTGAAATAAACTTCCCTACAATCAATCCATCTAACATAAAGCTATATCGGCTAATTCCCTGTGTCGTTACCGTCGTAACGGCTTCCATCATTTTAACCCCTGCCATTTTTTTATAAAACTGTTTTCGTGTTGCATAGGTGTTAAAAATTTGAATTAACCCTATGACAAGTATTGAAAAAGGGAGTAACCATACCAAGTAGACCAAACCGTTAAAGTAATTTAAAAAAAAATCATAAAATAGAATAAGCACAATACCAATAAGTGTACTAATAACCAAGGTTATCACGATAGATAAAAAGACCAATGCTTGTGCATCTCGGTTTGACTTTGGTAACATAATCGCCTGTTCATACTTCAGACTTGAAACCATTCCCAACATACTAGAGATGGCAAAAAAGAGTGAGTAGACACCAAATTCACTTGGCGTATAGAGACGGGTCAAAATGGGAATAAATGCCAACATAATAACCTGTGCCATCAATGTACCTGACATCAGTGTTATAATCTGAAATATATAGGTATTTTCTCTTAGTTTTTCAAGCACTCTATTCATCTACACCTATTTTCTTTCCAAGCCATTGTGGATGAATATATTTACTATAGTCATAAAGAAGGGTCGTAAACTTACTTTTAAACTTCCACTCATAAAAAGCAAGTTTGTCAGCCTCTCTTTTATGCCTTTTGTTAATAGAGTAAAAATACCCCTCTACCTTTAACGTTCTATCAATATGTCCTAAATAGTACTCAGCATAGACCTTTGACATCTCTGCCATTGAGTAGGTATCGATGACCAAATCAATACTAGAGTCTGGAATATACTTGGTTACCCATGGAGGAATCAATATAAAGTCATACTCTTCCATCAACTCATCAAAGGCATCCAGTCTATCCATAATATCACTCAAATAAGCTACCTTTTTATCAGGGAAATTATAGGCGATAAAGTATGATGTGTAAGTCAAGGTCTCTGGTAAATCAAGCAGAATATGACAACTATTAGGAATATATGACTTTAATATTCTTCCCAAGCCCCCATACCCAGCTCCTATCTCAAAAATAACGGGTCTACTTTTAAACGTTACATTACTCAGAAGATTCTCCACCATAATTGAATGAAAGAGCAGTCGAACACTTAGACGTACACCTCTATAGTTTACACAGAGGTTATTTCCTGCATAACTCTCAGAAAGAGAAAGCAGAACCTCTTTGTTGACAACTTTAGCATGTCGATGATACTCTAAAACCAAATCTATTGCTTTAAGGTAAGAGATATGGTAACCAAACTCCTGATTAACCACTTGAAACTGGTCTTTTACTATGTTGGCTGGAAGCTCTTTCATTCCTCTAAAGTTTGCCAAATATGCTTGGTTTATCTTATTGTTTTCATCAAATAGCTCTTTTTTAAAGGCTCTGGACATCTCATCCCACCACTCAGCTCGGTCAAATTTATCAGGGTCATGCTCATTGGCTAAGAAGTAGGATTTTTCTATGGTTAAGAAAATCTCATCGTCAAGTTTGCGTTTTGAGAGTTCAACCAGTGATGGCTTTGGCCAAGGGATGTCATCACTACCTGTTTGATAGAGTGATGCTACATCAATGGTATCAAATCCATCTAGCTGAATTCTTTTTTTAAAGAGTTTACCACCCGATATCAGAGCCATAAACTCTCGTGTTGCAAAGCCTATACGTCCTATAAAACTATAAAATTTAATAACGTTGAGAGGACAAGAGGGGGCATCCCATGTCCGTAGTAAAAATCGTGATTGGGGTTGATATATTATGGTATGGAAGAGGTTTTTCACCTCTTTTTTTAGATACCCTACCCGTTTCAAAAACCATTTAAGGGTGAAGAGAAGATTTTTCATTATATTCCTACTTGATTGCCAACATACCCTCGAAAGGACCAAATTTCGCCACACTCATCACATCAACAAATCCAGCACGTTTGAGCATATCTATATTACCCTGTGTTGAGAAAGGCTCTAGCACCCCTTTGAGACTTCGTGACTTCTGAACTATCTGCTCAGACGTATACCCCTGCTCTAGTTTATACTCATTATAAACACCTGTCATAATATCTTGAAACCGTGCATCGGGAGCTCTAACTTTCTCAAAGTATAGAAATGCTCCACCCCAATTGAGACTGTTGTAAATCTTATCTATTAAGAGTTGTCGTTGACTTGGACGAATAAACTGCACCACATAATAGGAGGTAATAAAGTCAGCAGGTTCAAAACTGTACTCCAATACATCATCATACTCAAATGATAGGTTTGGTAACTGATACCTCTCTTTAGCAGCTTTTACCATATCCTCTTCAATGTCTAAACCAATAAATTTTGCCCCTCTATCAGAAAATCTCTGAGCAAGTTTATGAGAGAGTACCCCTGTTGAGGTACCGATTTCATAACAGACAGAGTCATCTTTAACAAAATAGTCACTAATTTTTAAAATAATGTCATGCCCCTCGTTATAAAGAGGAACTGATTTGGAGACATGGTCTTCAAAATCTTTAACCATCTCACCTGAAAATTTCCACGCTGCATTTCCCGAATCTATATTATCACCAACTGATGCTTTACTCATTTTGACTCCTTTTTAATATTATTTAATAATTTAAAACTTATTTTGTTATTATATAGCTTTGTTTCATAATTGCTTATTAAAGTTTTTTGCTTTGTGTAAAAATAAAGCAGAAAACAACATCAACAGTAAAAAATAAACCATTATAGAACCATAACCAAACGATACACTTTGACTCTCTTTTGATTCTGTAGTATCCTCTTCAATCTCATCAACAATGCTATCTGTAGCACTGGACAACATTTTAATATCATCAACCAAGCCACTATTACGTACCTGAAAACCATTTACAGCCACTAAACTATTAGTAGATTCAAAGTCTCGTATATCCTCTTCTAAATCTCGTGTAATGGTCTGCCATAATCCTAAAGTATTCATCGGGTCATCACCAGCCCATACTGAACCTCTTACCCTATCATCTCCTAAACCATGGTGTATCGTTAATCCATTCTCTATGATTCCTCGGTGTTCTACCCCTAAAGTATAGGTCAAATCTCGCTCACCATTTGCCGTCTCTACACTTACTCTAAATTCAAAAGCCTCAACATCTCTAATGGTTCCTCTCTCGTCTGGTTCAGCAGATAAGACCTCCAACTCACCTCCAAAATTTCTAAATCGCCACTGGAGTATCTGCTGTTCTCTGTTGTTCCATGTGCCACCTAATCTATAGGCGTTATCAGAACCTGAACCAGCTAAACTAATCACATTACCTTGTCCATCGTTATCAACCGTATTGGTAATGGTCGCTCCTGCTGGACTATTATCAGAGACAACCCAAGCATCAACTCCACTTTCACCATCTTCATAAACCAACTCTTGGGGAGTGTAGAGCGTAATATCATCTATCATCCCTCCATCTCCACCATTATAGATAAATCCATTAACAGCAATTAGCTCATTGTTAGGTTCAGCATCTTTTAGGTCTCGCTCTAAATCTCTGGTAATGGTTCGCCATCTTCCATCTATCGTTGCTGCTCCTAAACCGTGGAGTATCCCATTTTCAAAACCATGTAACAGCCCTCGGTTTGGGCTAGAGGTATAAAAAAGATACCGAATCCCCTCCCTACTCTCAATGACAACATAGAGGGTATACGCTTTCTCAACACGCATTCGCCAACTAATCACGCTCTCTTGCGTAATATTTAAAGCACTATCACCATGTGTACCCCCAAGTATGTTAGAGCCACCACCATTTAATTGAATAACCCTGCTATCACTCTGTGGGTCATAAACATTTGTTATGCCATCTACTGCACCACTACGTACTCGCCATCCAGTAGTATTGCCATCTTCAGCATCTTCAATAACGGTTAGGGCATGAGAGATATTATGAGTTAAAAAGAGGAGAAAGAAAATTAAAAAAGTATTAATTGTTTTCATACAGGAGCCTTTCTAAAAAAATATATATAGA
>JAHZJZ010000126.1 GCA_022600655.1 Campylobacterota bacterium
GCTATAAGGGTTTGACGCACAGAATCAGATACCTCAATTAGGATATCACCTTCATTTTCACTCTTAACTAAATCCCATAAAACTAAACGTTTTTGAACTGGCAATGACTCAAGATTATAGCGTGTATCTTCATCATCACGAATCTTTAATGACTCTTCATAACTCTTTATGGCATTTTCTAAATCATCTTTTTTAAAATGCGTATTACCAAGGTTATGCTGTCTAGTCGCCTCATCAATCCCTTTGGCTTTCTCATAATGTTTTAACGCCTTATCATAATCACCCGCTTTATAGTGAGCATTCGCTTCATTATACGCCACAGTTGGGTCATCTTTTTTTAGTTCATTAAACAACTCTGCACTCTTGTGATACTCACCTTTTTCATAGGCATCATTGGCTTTCTCTATGGTTTGAAAAGGGAGTATATCGGCAAATAGTATGGGGGAAAATAGAAAGTAGTAAAATAGTTTTTTATTCATAGGTCTCCTTTTTTAGTTCTAACTCTAATATATCTTTCTCTATCTCTGCCTTTAACTCCTCTTGAGTCGGCAGATAGAGCTGATATTTTGAAACAAATAGATTATCACTGTCGTCAATAACTGAGTACTTTACAACAGTGTTATCTTTTTCAGTACACAGAATAATACCAATAGTCGGGTTATCCTCTTCTGATTTTTCTAAATCATCAAACATACGGACATACATATCCATCTGCCCCACATCTTGATGGGTCAACTTCCCTCTTTTCAAATCTATCACCACAAAACATTTCAAGATATAGTTATAAAAAACTAAGTCAATATAAAAGTCACTATGCTCTGTCTTTATTCGCTTTTGACGGTCTACAAAGGCAAAGCCTCGTCCAAGTTCCAGTAAAAAAGCTTGTATCTTCTCTATCAAAGCAGACTCTACCTCACTCTCATGAAACAATTTATTTTCTTGTAAGTCTAAAAACTCTAAGACATAAGGGTCTTTGATAATATCTTTTGAGGTTAATCGTAACCCTTTTGTCTTCTCTTTTGCTTCCTCTTTTACAGAATCCATATGTCTACTCGATAAAAGTCTCTCATAGTAGTGTGTTCCTATCTGTCTATCCAAAGCTCGAACACTCCAATGAGACTTAACAGCCTCCTCCATATACCAAGCCCTAGCACTCTCATCTTTCAGACGAATAATAAGCTTATAATGACTCCAACTCAATTCGCTCCACAGTGTAGAGCGAATTGGAAAACAGTTATAAAACTGTCGCATATTACGAATACTCTGTTGACTAAACCCTTTCCCAAACTCATCACTCAACTGTTTAGAAAGCTCTTTAATCAGATAAGAACCATACTTTGCCCTATCCTCTCCTTTTTGTTCTTCCTCTACTATCTGCTTACCTATGTTCCAGTAAGCTTCAACCATTATGAAGTTTACCTGTTTATAGGCGTTGTCTCTTGCTGTTTGGAGGATAGTTTTTACACTGTCATAAAAATTGTTATTTTGTAGTTTCATATTTACTCTTTTCTAAATTTTTTCATCAAAACTTCAATATTCAATCGTTCTTGTGCAATTCTAGATTTCTCTTCAAAAAGTTTATTTATTTCAGTATACATATCCTCAAATAACAATTTTGTCAAACTCATATTTTCAATTTTTTTTGATTTAAAACTCTTTGTATCTTTAACTCCATTATCTAATATATAACGATAATACTTTTTAGCTATTTCAAAATCTATATCTTCAGAAATTTTCTTTAGCCTATTTCCAAGCCCTACAGCTATATTTATACCTGCTGGGTCTATATCTCCAAAATAAGAAATAGTTAAATTATGATTTTTATCCCATCTTTCATAAATAGCATGAGCCATGTCTTCACTATTAGCATTTACTCCCCAACCATAAATAACTTCATGATAATAATTAACTTTCTTATTAAACTTACAAAAGCTATCATAAGTATTATAGTTTTCAATAACAATTATCTTTTCAGATTGATTACTAAATAAAGTACTTATTATAGGAATAGAAACTAAATAGCAATCTATATCATTAAGTGTAATATGTTGAAAAATCATCCCCTTTCTTAGGCTGTCAAGTTTTTTTTCATCATTAAATAGTAATAAAGAACGCTCTTTTATCGCAATAGGAAATGCACCTGAAGTTCGATTTACTAGATACTCATTAATAACTTTGGCTGATTTTACAGTAGATGGATTCTTTTCACTGTACATAAAACTAAGTTTTGGATGCCAATAGATAGTAGAACTACTCCTCTCTTTTTTGACCTTAATAATATTAATCCATGTAGGTAACTCAGGTTTTCCTTTCCTCCAATGTTTAGGGTCTTTAGATTTAGGTAGAGTTATCTCTTCTTTCTCCTCTAATATCTCTAAAAGTTGTAAAAGTTCCAAGTTACTACAATAGTCAGGAGTTAAAGAAGAATCAATATAGCACTCATAATATATTTCATAAGCAAGTCTACTTCGTTTCAAAGCTCTCTTTTTCAGTGCCTCTAAAAATCTAGTATCCAATACCATCTTCCTTACTCATTTCAATATGTGCTGTTTCAACAAGTTGTTTATTTCCCATTCTTCTATCTCTTTTTAAGATATAAACCTTTTCAAAAAGATTAAACATCTCCCTGTTCTCTTGCTCCATAGTATAGATAAATTGTATTCCCATGGCATGTCCAAGTTCCAACTTTGGCACAATCGTCTCTTTATTTGTATTTTGACCAAAAGGGTTATCTATAACCATAAATCCTTGAAATTTTCGTCTTTTCGATATAGCATGACTTTTAGCACGAATATTAGAAAGAGATATATACATCATCACTTGAAAAATAAGCTTTTGTCCATCACTAAGATTATGTTCTGAAGGCTTGACCATCTTACCCGAAGTGTTATACTCATCAACCATCAACAATCTTAAATTTAGTTGTTTAGATTGTAAAAGGTGCTTTACAATATCTGAACAAAGTTTATCCCATTTAGGAACTGATTGACTCTCTGTTAATAAAGAGAGATAATCTGCTAGTATCTCTTTTTTTATCTCATCAGCCATATTTTTAGTAGGTAAGGTAACTTTTATAATATGACGACCTGCAAAAGCACCTGCATTATCAGGCAGTTTATTACTATTAATAGCACTAAGTGCAGTAGTAACCTCTCTAGCGATATTACCAAGATAGACTATAGCTGTACTTTCAGCCTTTTTTAATCTACTTATATGACTCTTCATAACCTCTATTCGTTCATCAATAGAGCTATAAATTTGTTGAGGTTTTTTGATAATATCATCTATCATTAAACTCTTAATATTTTCCATAATAATTTTTTCAGAGTTTTTAAGTTTTTCATTCTCATTTATAATATCTGTAA